>NZ_JBNNJZ010000970.1:0-1921 GCF_050270335.1 Streptomyces sp. NPDC059900 | reverse complement strand
GAGACAGACAAGGGAATACGCCTTCAGCTCGGCACACGCCCACTCGATATCCCCGAGCCCCTGGGCAACCTGATCCGCGAACTCGTACGCACCAGGCAAGGCCACGCGACAGTCGGCCACACCGACGCCAGCCCTTGGCTCTTCCCCGGCGGCCGTCCCGGCCGCCCCATGAACCCCGCACACCTGATCACCCGCCTCAACGCCATCGGCCTTCCCACACGAGCAGGCCGCGGAACCGCACTCATGGACCTCGCCGGACAACTCCCCGCGACCGTCCTCAGCAGACTTCTGGGCATCCACATCCAGACCGCCACGGCCTGGTCCCAAGAGGCGGGAAACACCCGCCCCGGTTACGCGGCAGAGGTCGCTCGACGAGCGCACCGCAGGAGCGAATAGCCCAGGTCGCGGGTCCATACTCCCGAGCGGTTGGTGTTAGCCCAGCGGTATCTCTGCTGCGCCCCAAGCACGTCGTCTTCGAGACGATGCTGGAGGGGTGGGGCTCGCCCGCTGTGGCCAGGACCGCACCGTTCACTGCCAGGCGTTGGAGTGCCTACTCAGGCGGTGCCACAAAAATCCCCATATGTTGGTTTCATGTGCGCTGACATCCGCCCGTTCCGGATCGATATTTCGCAGGCAGATCTCGACGACCTGCACGACCGTCTGGCCCGCACCAGGTCTCCGTACCCGGTGCCCGGCGCCGAGTCGGAGTGGGACCACGGCATTCCGCCGGCCTACCTCCACGAGCTGGCCGCCCACTGGGCGGACGGGTTCGACTGGCGGGCACACGAGACCGCGCTGAACGCGTACCCGCACTTCGTGACGGAGATCGACGGGCAGACCCTTCACTTCCTGCACATCCGTTCGCCGGAGCCGGACGCCACGCCACTGCTCCTGAACCACAGCTACCCGACCTCGTTCGTCGAGTTCCTGGAGGCGAGCGGTCCGCTGACCGACCCGCGTGCGCACGGCGGGGACCCAGCCGACGCGTTCCACGTCGTCATCCCCTCGCTGCCCGGCTTCGTCTTCTCCAGTCCGCTGTCAGCGCGCGGCTGGAACCTCGAGCGCACCGCCCTGGCGTACGGGGAACTGATGACCCGCCTCGGCTACGAGCGCTTCGGGGTCGAGGGCGGTGACCTGGGGGCAGGCGTGACCGGCCGGGTGGCGATGCTTATGCCCGAGCGAGTGATAGGCGCGCACACGCATGGCGACCGGCTTCAGCTCGGCATGGCCGGCGACGACCTCCCTCTCCCGGAGGGTCTGAGTCCGCAGGAGCAAGCCGAGGTCGAGGCGGCGCAGCACAGGTGGTCGCTGATGAACGGCTACCGGGTGCTGCACTCGACCGCGCCCAACGCCCTGTCCGTGGGACTCACGGATTCGCCGATCCTGCAACTGGCCTGGATCGCCGAGAAGTTCGTGCAGTGGGCCAACCCCGCCACACCGATCAGCCGTGAGAACGTCCTGATCACCGCGAGCCTGTACTGGTTCACCAGGACCGGGCCCGCGGCCGGCGACTTCTACTGGGAGCTGGCCCACGCCGACAATCCCGGCTGGGGCGGCCCTTCGAGCGTGCCGATGGCCTCCTCGCTGTTCTACAGCGACCCCGTCGTGCGCAAGGTCCTGGGCCCCGCCGAGGACAGCGGCGTCTTCTTCCGGGAGCACACCGAAGGGGGACACTTCCCGGCGTTCGAGGTCCCCGACCTGTTCGTCGACGACATCCGCGCCTTCTTCAGAACACTCCGCGACCAGCGCGGTGCGTGACTCCGCGCTGCGGCCCGCTGCCCGCCCGCCTGCGCCGGCGGCGGGCCGTAAGCTGCGTTCGCCATGACCAAGACCCGTCCCAGGATCAGCGACCGGCAGCGACGCGCGCTGCTGATGCGCTGTCTAATTATCACCCCGCCCGTGCGGGGTTAGTGTTTGTATT
>NZ_JBNNJZ010000969.1:0-1931 GCF_050270335.1 Streptomyces sp. NPDC059900 | reverse complement strand
CCCCATTGCATCAGAGGGTCGAATCATGCATCAAATGCACGATCAGCGCCATACTGGCAGGTCAGAGTCCACTCCGTGCGGTCGTGGTGGCTGCTACTGTGAGCCGCAGGTCAAGGGTGAATCCCTCAACGGGGCTTGCAGCCAATGCAATTCCCCGGGGTCCACGCGCCTGATCGTGATCCGCGGCAACAGCGCTTCCGGCAAGTCCTCCATTGCGGTCGGCTTGCGCGAGCAGTTCGGCCGCAACCTCGCCATCGTCGGCCAGGACAACCTGCGCAGGGTCGTGCTGCGCGAACGCGACCGGCCCGGTGGCGCCAACATCGGATTGATCGACCTCACCGCCCGCTACGCCCTGGATAACGGCTTCCACGTGGTCCTCGAGGGCATCCTGTACGCCGACCGCTACGGTCCTATGCTCCGGGACCTGGTGTCGGCCCACCGCGGTGTCTCGCGCTGCTACTACCTCGATGTGCCCTATGAGGAGACGGTGCGCCGGCATGCGGCAAAAGCCGATGCCGAGTACCACCGGCACGTCACCCCCGATCACCTCAGCGACTGGTACCGGGAGAAAGACCTGCTGGCCGACGGCCTGGAGACGGTCATCGACGCGCTCAGCACGCTCGACGACACCGTCTCGCAGATCATGGACGAGAGCGGATTGGACCAGGTGCTCCCGGTCGACCGCTGACAGTTTCGAAGCGAGTGGGGAACCGCGGGGTCAGGAGGCGTCCACCGGCACGCCGCCGACCGCCGGTGCACGGAAGACGCCCACCGGCCGCGGCGGGTCAAAAAAAGAGGGCCCGCCGGGGGACGAACCGGGTCGACCCGGTGCTGCAGAAACCGGCCGCCCGATTGCAGGAGATGCTCCGGTCGGCGAATGCCCGGAACATTCCCTCCGCAGGGATGGCGGAGTGCCGCCGGGCGGGTGGCTTCGCGACTGTGGTCACACCTGCTCCTGGTAGAGCCTGACTTCCCGGGGGCGGCAGGTGCGCACGATGGTCCAGAAGCCCAGGTTGCCGAGGCTGTTGGCCCACAGGTCGAGGTCGTCGTCCGTGTCGTGGAAGAACCAGGCCTCGAACTGCCCCAGCGCCCGAAGTGCGGGGAGGGGTTCGTAGCGGAATTCGCAGTGGAACTGCACGAAGTGATCGTGCTCGCCGGCAGCGTCGTTCATCTCGAACTGCCGTGCAAGGTCCAGCATGAAGACGGGCGGCCCGTCGAAGGCGTACGTCCCGTACTGCAGGAGAAGCCCGTCTTCGCCGGGCGAGGTGTCGAAGCGTGGCAGCCGAAGCGCACGAACCTGCGCCACGCCGCGTCCGGGCCCAGCCCGGCGAGCGCCTGCTGTCCACGGCCCAGCGCATCGTGTAGTCGCTCCTCGGCCCGGTCTACGGGCAGTCTCCCCGCCATCTGTGTCCTTCGCGGTCTCGACGAACGTCGTGCTCTCGCGCGATCGTAGGGCCCGGCCGTCTGCTTCCTGCTGCGGCCGACCCGGAGGACGGTGTGACATGGCTGGTGAAGAGGGCCCGCAGCGCATCGTGGTCACGGTGGAGTTCGAGTGCGTGGTGACGGATGCTCAGGCGTTGATCGAGCACGCCAGGCGCTACTACCAGGCCTCTGCTCTCGATCCCGGAGGGAAAGAGGTGGAGAACGTTCCGGTCGCTCTCATCATGGCCTCGGATTTCAAAGGGATGCGTGCGATACCAGGGCACGGGGGTAGGGATGTACCGGGGTGGAGATACGTGTTTGCGCAGTCGGTACAGACCCTCGGATGGCGTCCCGTCGAGTGGTGTACTCAGTCGAGCTCGTGTGGTTCCGGTTTTGCGGGGGTCGCCCGCTGCGGGGTGGTCTTGTCTGCGAAGAGTTCGGCCATGGAGCCTTCGGAGAGGTAGCGGCGGTCGAAGACCTGCCACTCGTCGTGGAGTTCGGCCAGGACC
>NZ_JBNNJZ010000968.1:0-1934 GCF_050270335.1 Streptomyces sp. NPDC059900 | reverse complement strand
CCTCGCGCTTGTACATCGCGCCGGAGGGGCAGGACGCCACGCACGCCGGGTTCAGGCAGTGCTCGCAGATCCGCGGCAGATAGAACATGAAGGTCTGCTCGAAGGCGAACTTGACCTTCTCGGCGGCCTTCTCGCGGGTCTTGGCCACCATCGGGTCCAGGTCGCCGTACTCGGTGGCGCCGCCCAGGTTGTCGTCCCAGTTCGACGACCACTCGATCTTCATGGGCTTGCCGCTGATCAGGGAACGCGGTTCGGCGACCGGGTAGTCGTCGCCGAGCGGGGCGTCGGTGAGGTTCTTGTACTCGTACGTCCAGGGCTCGTAGTAGTCCTTGATCTCCGGCAGCTTGGGGTTGGAGAAGATCTCCAGGAGAGCCTTGATCCGGCCGCCGTTCTTGAGCTTCAGGGCGCCCTTCTTGTTCAGCTCCCAGCCGCCGCGCCACTTCTCCTGGTCCTCGTAGCGGCGCGGGTAGCCCTGGCCGGGGCGGGTCTCGACATTGTTGAACCAGACGTACTCCATGCCGTCGCGGTTCGTCCACGCCTGCTTGCAGGTGACCGAGCAGGTGTGGCAGCCGATGCACTTGTCGAGGTTCATCACCATCGCGATCTGTGCCATCACGCGCATCAGTAGGTGACCTCCTGTTTGCGGCGGCGGATGACCGTCACCTCGTCGCGCTGGTTGCCCGTCGGGCCCAGGTAGTTGAAGGCCCACGACAACTGGGCGTAGCCGCCGATGAGATGGGACGGCTTGAGGATGAGCCGGGTCAGGGAGTTGTGGATGCCGCCGCGCTTGCCGGTGGTCTCCGTCTTGGGGACGTTGACCGTGCGTTCCTGCGCGTGGTGCATGTAGACCGTGCCGGCCGGCATCCGGTGCGAGACGACCGCCCGCGCGACGACCACGCCGTTGCGGTTGACCGCCTCGATCCAGTCGTTGTCCTTCACGCCGATCGCCTCCGCGTCCTGCGGCGACATCCAGATGCACTGGCCGCCCCGGGAGAGCGACAGCATGAAGAGGTTGTCCTGGTACTCGGAGTGGATGGACCACTTGTTGTGCGGGGTGAGATAGCGGACCGTCACCTCCTTCTCGCCGTCCGGGCCGAGCTGCGGTTCCCCGAAGAGGCGGTTCATGTCCAGGGGCGGCCGGTAGACGGGCATCGCCTCGCCCAGCTCGTGGATCCAGTCGTGGTCGAGGAAGAAGTGCTGGCGTCCGGTGAGGGTGTGCCAGGGCTTCAAGTGCTCGGTGTTGAGCGTGAACGCCGTGTAGCGCCGCCCGCCGGACTCGCTGCCCGACCACTCGGGCGACGTGATCACGGGAACGGGGGCCGCCTGGGTGTCCGCGTACGTGATGCGCTTGCCCTCGTGCTCGGCCGCCAGGTGCGCCATCTCCTGGCCGGTACGCGCCTCCAGGGTGTGGAAGCCCTGGGTGGCGAGGCGGCCGTTGGTCGTGCCGGACAGGGCGAGGATGGTGTTCGCCGCCTTGACCGCGGTGTCCAGGGCGGGGCGGCCGTCGGCGGGCCCGCCGCGCACGACGCCGTTGCGTTCGCGCAGCTCGTCGACCTCCTGGTCGGGCCGCAGCGCGATGCCCTTCGCGGGCAGGCCCAGCGTCTCCGCGAGCGGGCCCAGCGCCGCGAACTTCGCGCCGATCGCCGTGTAGTCGCGCTCGACCACCGTCAGGCCCGGCATCGTCTTGCCCGGGATCGCCTCGCACTCGCCCTTGCGCCAGTCGAGGACGACACCGCCGGGCTGCGCCGTCTCACCGGGGGTGTCGTGCTGGAGCGCGGTGGCCACGACGTCCTTGCGTACGCCGAGATGGTCGGCCGACAGCTCGCTGAGCCGTTCCGCGATCGCCTTGAACGTGTCGAAGTCCGTGCGGGCCTGCCAGGGCGGGTCGACGGCGGGGGTGAAGGAGTGCACGTAGGGGTGCATGTCCGTGGACC
>NZ_JBNNJZ010000967.1:0-1937 GCF_050270335.1 Streptomyces sp. NPDC059900 | reverse complement strand
CTGGGAAGCCGCGCTGGTGCACTGCGGCTTTGTGGGCATGGGGCTGGGTCTGGCCATGGCGCTGCCCGCCTACTTGCGCAGGCGCTGGCCCGATGTGTTCGCGGGCCGGCTCAGGGAGGGCCGGCAGGGCCCACGCAGGGCGCTCGCGGCGGCCGCGGTCGGTGCCGCCGTGGGTTTCAGCTGGCTGTACTGGGCGGTGGGCGGCACCGCAGGTGTCGACCGGCCCGGCGAGCGGGAACCGGCTTGGTATGTGCTGTCGGCCGTCTTCGGGGCCTGGGCGTGCGTGGCAGCCGACGCCACCCGGGCAGCCGTCCGGGGCCGGCCCGCACACCTCCCGCGGTGGGGGCCGTTGGTGCTCGGCTGGCTCGGCTCGGGCTCCTTGTTCGCTGGAGCGGCTGGAAGCTGGCGTTCACGCTGTACTTGGCGCTCGCGCAACCGGCCGATGCGGCCATGCCCGAGAGCCTCGCGTTCGCGGCGGTTCTGCACCTCGCAGCGGTGGGGGCGGGCGCCGCGGTGCTGTGCGCGCTCCTTCGTACGCGGCTGGTGTCACAGCACCCGTAGCCCGATCCCGCGTCGCCGACAGGGGCGGGCCCACCGCCGTCGGCGAGGGGTTCATCCGTGGTCGATCATTCGTCGTAGTCGAAGGCGAGGAGCCGCTCGCCCACCTGGCGGCTGAAGAAGTGCTGCACGATCACGTCGCGGTGGCGCAGTCCGCGCCGCGTCAGGCGCAGCCTGCCTTCGGCCGACTCCAGGAGTCCCATCTCACGCAGGGTCGCCAGTTGCGGCCCGAAGTGGTCATCGGGCGCACCGCCGAAGGTCTGCCGGTACCACTGCGGGTCGAGGTCGGTCAGGCCGAGCACCATCGCCTTGCGGCGGCGTTCCTCGTCGTCCATCAAGAAGCCGTCCGTACGGCTGTGGTTGCGCAGCGGCACGGCTTCGAGATAGTCGCGCAGCACCCGCATCCGGTGCCGGACGCTGTAGCCGTTGCGGTAGTCGCACTCCCACAGGTAGCCGCGCGCTCCGGCGCCCAGCCCCACCAGCGGCTGCAGTCCCCAGTGGTTGGCCTTCTGCCGGTAGCCGCCGGACTCGCCGCGTGCCCAACGCACATGGGTCTGCTGGCGGTAGCCCGCGGCCCGCAGCTGCTCGTCCACGTAGTCGTACTTGGCGTACTGGTCGGCGCCGTCGATGGAGCGGTAGCCGCGGGTGTCGAACCCGGTGCGCGGGCGCAGGGTCAGCGCGTAGGCGCAGACGGTCTGCGGGGCGTCCCGGAGCACGGTGTCCACGCTGCGCCGCCAGGAGTCGTGGTCCTGGCCGGGCAGTCCGTAGATGAGGTCCACGCAGACGTTGTCGAAGCCCACCTCCAGGACGTCGGCGAGCGCGCGCAGGGGGGTGGCCGCGGTGTAGGCGCGCCCGATGCCCGCCAGTTCGGCGTCGGCCAGTGACTGGAAGCCGAGATTGACCCGGTTGATGCCCAGCTGGTGGAACTCGCGGACCTTCTGCGGCGTCACGGTGCTGGGGCTCACCTCGATCGCGACCTCGGGGATGGCGGCGATGTCCGCGCCCAGTTCGCGCTCGACGGCGTCGAGCACGCGGGCCAGTTGTGCGGGAGAGAGCAGGGACGGGGTGCCGCCGCCGAGGTAGAGAGTGTCCAGGGTGCGGCCGGCCAGGAGCGGGGCGTAGGCCGTCAACTCCCGCAGGAGCGTGGAGACATAGGCGTCGATCAAGTCCTGGTCGCGGGAGGCGACGGCGAACAGATTGCAGAAGCCGCAGATCTGCTCGCAGAAGGGGAAGTGGAGATAGAGGTTGACCGGGCCGTCGGCGAAGTCGGTCAGGGATCGCTTGACCGCGCCGGTGAGGTCCTCTTCGGCGACCGGGCCGTACGTCTGGCGGGGCGGGTACATGTAGGCGTAGTCGGCGCGGACGTGGCTGGCGAGTTG
>NZ_JBNNJZ010000966.1:0-1941 GCF_050270335.1 Streptomyces sp. NPDC059900 | reverse complement strand
CCCGAAAGATGTCCTCAAACGCCGGACGGGCTGGAATTTCCAGCCCGTCCGGCGTTTGAGGACGCCCCCGCGCAGCGGGGTTGGGGAAAGAAAGGCCCTTACCCCGCCTGCTCCTGGAACGCCGGCAGCTCAAAGATCCGCTCCTTCGCCGCATCGTCCATCAGCTCGACCAACGGCATCACCAGCTCCCACAGATCCCGCTTGCCCACCTCCAGGGCAAGCGCATCCAGATCAGCCGAAGGCAATGCACCCGCCGCATCGGCAACCACCTTCCGGGACTCCCCCGGCAACACCCCCACCAGCGGCAAGAACTCCGCCCAGAGCCCCGTCCCCACAACCGCCCGCACCATCCCGCCGAGCACCCCCGCATCCCGCAGGGAAGGAAGCACCGCGACCGCCCGCCGCTCCTCCTCCCCGAGCAGCGCGACCACCGGCAGCAGTGACTCCCAGAGGTCCTGCTCGCTCACCGTCACGACCAGGGAGTCCAGCTCCTGCGCCGGACGCGCCGCGGCGAGCGAGGCGATGCGCGCCCGCTGCTCCCCCGGCACCATCCCGGCCACGGCCAGCGCCTCGGGCCACAGCCCCGCCCCCGACGCCGAGGCGATCACCGACGCGAGACGCTCCGCGCCCATCAGCTCGATGATCTGGCCGAGCCGTTCGGGCACGTCGATCAGGAAGCCGGTCCGCAGGACGGCCGCGTCGTCCACCTGCGGCAGGATCCGGCGCAGCGAGGAGTCGTGCAGGTAGCCCACGAAGCGGCCCATCGTGAGGTAGTCGCCCCGCTCGGCGAGCGCGACCGCGATCCGCACGACCAGGCCCTCGTCGAGCCGGTCGACGATGCCCTTGATCCTGCGCGGGTCGAGATGCCCGCACGACTCCGCGGTGAACGGCACCGGCAGCTTCTCGATGATGTCCGCGGCCCGCGTCGGTTCGAGGCGCCCGGCGACCCCGGCGGCGAGCCGCGGGCCCAGTGCCTTCTGCGAGATGGCGGCCGCCACCCCGGCCGGCACCAGCTTCGTCGCGGACGCGATCCGGTCCAGCATCTCCGGCGTACGGTCGAACAGCGCCGCGACGCACTGCTCGCGGAAGCGGCGTACGTCCTCGACGGGGAGCGCCCGGAGGAAGGCGAGCCCGTCCGGGTCCGCATCGAGAAGGCGCGCGATCTTCAGGGTCTCCGCCCTGCTCCGCAGCTTGTCCATGACCCGTGCCCTTCCTATCGGAACAGAATGCGGCGTACGGGGCCCCGTGCCAGGGCCGGGACGAGTTTCAGCGCCTCCTCGGCGGCTTCGTTCAGGCCCGACGCGCGCTTCTCGCGTTCACGCCTCAGCGCGTCGGCCAGTGCGGTCAGCTGTTCGGGCGGCAACTGCCCGACGGACCGGGGTGGTTCGTCCCGCAGCTCCTTGCCCAGCTGCTCCCGCGCTTCGGTGCTCATAGGGCCTCCCATGGCCGGGTACGGCACCCGAGACTGATGCGAAATTGACTATTAGTCAATAGAAGCGGATCCGAGCAGATCCGGAAGGCGCGCTACCGCGAAACCGCACGTACTCTTGTGCGAATGAAACGTGCAGGCCTCCTCCTTCTCGCCGTCGCCCCGGTCGCCACGGTCGCCGTCTACCTCCTGGGCGGGGACTCGGACAGCGATGCCGCCGGAGCCGACCGGCGGGGGTCCGGCACCCAGCGGCCCTACGACAAGGACAAGTCGGCGGCCGAGATCAAGGCCGACGACGAGCTGATCGCCGATCTTCCGCCGGGCCTCGCGGCGCCCGCCAAGAAGGATCTGGCCCAGCAGCTGATAGCCAGCGCGGAGAACTCCACGCTGGACTGGCGCGGGCAGTACGGCTACATCGAGGACATCGACGACGACCACGGCTACACCGCCGGGATCATCGGCTTCTGCACCGGCACGCACGACCTGCTCACCCTCGTCGAGCGGTACACGAA
>NZ_JBNNJZ010000965.1:0-1943 GCF_050270335.1 Streptomyces sp. NPDC059900 | reverse complement strand
CGGGCCAGACAGATCACACGCGAGATCCATGACCGCGAACAACGTGCACTTGCACGCTGTGACATGGTCACAGCCCTGGCCGGAGCCGGGCCTGTACTGCAGGCGGAACTCCTGGCGAAAGCCCTGCGTACGGCCCGGAAGCTCCCACCCGAGGAGCACGAGGCCGTGCTGGAGCAAGTCGCGGCACACCTGCTTCACACCCCGTTGTCCCGGCGCAAGGTCCAGGCGCTCGCAGAGCAGGTCACCGAGCAAACACAGCACTTGCCCCCCTCCAAGTCCAGAAGTTCCTGGCTGTGCCGCCTGGCCAACCTGCTGATCGAGGTCGACTGCGACAGCGCTACGGAGCTAGCCCTGGAGGCTCTACACGAAGCCCGCAGCGACAAGGACAGTAATGACTTCAACGTGTACGCCAGGGACGCACTGATGGTCCTCGCGCTGACCGATGCCCGGCATTTCGAAGAGATTGTGCAGCTCCCATTGCCAGATGCCTCTCACACTGGCGGGATTGACTACACCTTGCACGAGGTCATCAGGAGCATGCTGGAACAGGCCCGCGACCTCGCTGCGGACGCCGCCTCTGACGATCCGGCCGGCACGCTGCCGCCCTTTTCCTTCCAGGACTATTACTGATCTTTGAGGTTCCTCGAGAGCTCGTGACAGAATCTGCGTGAGCCTTCCCTATCCGCTTCAGTGGTGACGATCCCGAGCCCGCTGACGCCCCGGCGCAGGGAGACGGCGATCACGGCGTGGGCCCGGGTGGCTGCGGCGAACGCACCGCCGGTCGCCGCGCGCCCCGGCGGCACCACCCCAAGAGTCCAGGCGCGCGTCGATAGCGCTGCCGCCCACCAGCCCTTCTTCCCTCGTTCACATCCCATGATCGGCATGGCTGCGAGGACACTACGAGCTCCCGCAAGGGTGTGCGGGACAACGATCACGCCTACGTGCGTTCGTAGTGTTCACGCGCGAGTTCTGCGAACGTCGCGAGCCAGTGATCGGTGGTGAAGTCACCGCTCTCGACGGCCGGGAGACCGGCGTCGAGGTGTTCCTGCGCGGCCTTGGCAAGCCGTTCGCGCACGACTCCCTGAGGCAGTGCGTTCGCGATCGCGCGCAGGGCGGCGGCGCGGGAGAGCGCGAGGCCGAGGAGGTGGCCGATCTGCGGGTCACTGTGATCGGAGACGAGGGGTACATCGAGCAGCGGACAGGGCCCACCGGTGGCGAGGGCGGGGAGGAAGCGGTCCAGCCAGGCGGCGAACTCCCGGGTGTTCAGCACGCGGCGCATCGCGTCGGCCTCCGTCAGGGACGGCGAGAGGAAGTCCTGGCCGGAGGGCTCCCAATGGGCGGGCGCATCGTGGTCGTCGACGAACCAGCCGCGCAGCCGCTCGCGTACGGCGTCGAGGGTGCGGGCCGGCAGCCCGGCCCGCTCTCCCGTGTCGAGGATCAGGCCGAGCGCGAAGGCGCTGTTGGCGTGGGCGCCGTGGCGCACGGGATACGTGGCCTTCGGCAGCCAGTCCGTCAGGAGGCGGTCGACCGCCTCCACGGCGGGGGCGAAGGCCTGCGCCCACTGCGTGCCGTGGCACTGCGCCGCGAGCGCGACCAGCCAGGCCCAGCCGTAGGGGCGCTCGAAGCTCGGGCGGCCGAGAAGGTATTGGGCCTCGGTGGCGAGGTGGGCGCGGGTGAGGTGCCGGTCGAGTACGTCGGTGTACGGGGCGGGGTCGTCGAGCGCGGGAAGCGTGCGCACCAGCAGCCAGTGCATGTGGACCGACGAGTGCCAGTCGTAGGCGCCGTAGAAGGCGGGGTGGAGGTCGCTCGGGCGCGGGGTGTCGTCCGGTGAAGCGGTCAGGTGCGCCGTGAAGTTGGGGTACTCGCGGGTGACGTTGGCTGCCGCCAGCTGGGCGGTTTCCTCCGGGGTGAGCATGGGGTCCTTTCGGTGGGGCGGGGTTGCG
>NZ_JBNNJZ010000964.1:0-1945 GCF_050270335.1 Streptomyces sp. NPDC059900 | reverse complement strand
GCTGTACGTAGGCCGTTCGCATGCCCGCCGCCCGGGCTCCGCGGAGGTCCCATGCGTGGGCGGCGACCATCACTACGCGCTCGGGCGGGCATCCCGCCGCTTCGATCGCCAGTCGGTAGACCTCCGGGGCGGGCTTGTGGGCTCGGGCGTCCTCGGCGGACAAGGCCTGGTGCCAGCGCAGACCGGTGTGTGCGTTCAGGCGCAGCAGAGTCCTGCGGCTCGCGTGGGAGAGCCCCAGTACGGGGAAGTCGCGGGCCAGGCGGGCCAGGCCGGCGACCGAGTCGTCCCAGGGGTCCAGGCGCTCCGCCGCTCTGGCCAGGCGTTCGACGGCCGCCGGGTCGGTGAGCCCGGCAAGGGCGGCCACGTGCTCTGCCGCCTCGCGGTCGATGACCTCACTGTTGGCGTAGGCCCGGCCCCCCTCCCCCATGCGCCGCTGCTCGCCGTCGACATGGGCGTACCACTCCGTGAGCAGGTGGTCGACCGTCGATTCGCCGGGGGCCTCGCCGGAGGCGGACACCGCCTCGACGATGGCCGCACGCAACCCTCCCGACTCGTCCACCATCGTTCCCAGTACGTCGAAGACGACGGCCTCGATCCCTGCCTCGCTGGCCCCTGGCATCCGTTCCCCTCTCCGCCCCCGCACACAGGGCGTCACCGGTTCAACCGGTGACGAGTCTTGCCCGGCGATGCGTCACCGGTCAAGATGGTGACGTGCACTTCGCATTCGTGAGCGGCAATCCCGCCCTGGACCTGGTCGCCACTGTGGAATCCCGCCACGACCGGCCCGTCGACCTCCTGGCCACTCCCTCCGACCTTGAGCAGTGGGTTCTCGCCTGCGAGGAACTGCCCGACCAAGTGACCGCCGATCCGGCCACGTTCGCCTCCGCCCTGCGGCTGCGCGAGGCCGTCCACCGGCTCGCTCTCGACCGCCTGCAAGGCCGCCGCTACACCCCGGCCGACCTGGACACCGTCAACAACGCTGCCGCCGCTCCCCCGCCCCTCGTGCAACTCAGCGACACAGGGCTTCATTTGGCGGGGGATCTGCCCGCCGCGCTGGCTCACGTCGCCCGCCGGGCGATCACCCTGCTCGCCGACCACGACAGCTGTCTCAAGGAGTGCAGCCGTCCCAGCTGTTCCCGGCTCTACCTCGACCGCTCCCGTGGCGCGCGTCGCAACTGGTGCGGCATGCAGGCCTGCGGCAACCGCGTCAAAGCCGCCGCCTACCGCGCCCGCAAGCACAGCACGCCCTGACCCCACCGGCTTCGAATCGCCCCCTCAGTCCTGACAGAACTCGGCTACGACCGCGGCGTCCTCCAGCTTCTGCTCGCCCCAGTCGCCGTTGCGGTTCATCGTCATCACGTGCCGGCCGTCCGCCGAGGCCAGCGTCCTGGTCGCGGAACCGGGGATCATGCCGCCGTGGCCCCACGCCCAGCAGTCGTCCGCGAGCTTGAAGTGCCGGATACCCAGGCCATAGACGTCCTGCGGACCGCCGTGTCCCTGGTCGCCGTCCACCGGCACCGCGTCGAGCAACTCCCGCTGCTGGGCCGCGGGCAGCAGCTTGCCGCCCAGCAACTCCGCCAGGAAGGTGTTCACGTCGCCCACGGTGGAGATCAGCTGTCCGGCGGAGAAGGCCACCGTGGGGCTGAACTCCGTGACGTCGTACACCTTGGGGCGCGGCCCGTCCGCGAAGAGCGTGGAGTAGTGCGTGGCATGCGGTGAGGGGAGCTCGGGCGAGGCGCCGGGCACCTCGGTGCCGCGCAGGCCGAGCGGCTTGATGAGCAAGCAATCCACCGCCTTCTTGTAGCTGCCGCCGGTGACCTTCTCGATGATCATCCCGGCGAGGATGTAGTTGGTGTCGGAGTAGTCCCATTCACCTGGCCTGCCGGGCCTGCTGCCCTGCTCCGGCTGGAAGTTCGGCGGATGAGCGAGCGCTATGTCCAGCAGA
>NZ_JBNNJZ010000963.1:0-1949 GCF_050270335.1 Streptomyces sp. NPDC059900 | reverse complement strand
GCGGTGACGGGGGTCCGCAGTTCGTGCGAGGCGTCGGCGACGAACCGTCGCAGCCGCTCCTGGGTGGCCTGCTGGCCGGCCAGCATCGTGTTCAGCGCCAGGCCGAGTCGGCCGACCTCGGTGTCCGCGTCGGCCGGTGTGACGCGCCCGGCACGTTCCCCGGCCGCGATGGCGTCCGCGGAGCGTGCCATGGATTCCAGCGGTCGCAGACCGCGCCGCAGCACCCAAAGGCCGGCGCCCGCCAGCAGCGCGAGAACCCCGCCGGTGGCCGCCGCCTCGACCGCGAGGACCCGGTGCAGCGTGCCCTGTACCTGGTCCAGCGGCGCGGCCGCGATCAAGGTGCCGTGGCCGGGGACCCGCTGGGTCAGCAGCCGGTAGTCGGGGTCACCGGGCCCCTTGGCGGCCACCGTGACCGGTTCGCGGGCGCCGGGCGCGGGCAGTGGATCCGGCAGGCGTGGCGCGGTGTCGTCCGGGTCGCGCAGCCGGGGCGCGAGATTGCGGACGGTGCCGTCGGGTCGGCGTACCTGGAGGTAGAACTCCGATGCGCCGAGCAGGCGGACATCGTTGCCCAGGCTCGTGCCCGCCCCTGGCTGCGCCAGTTCCGAAGCCGCGCGCTGGCGGACTGCGCGCAGTGTGACATCCGTACGCTCCACGAGATCGCCGCGCAGCGCCCCGTACACCACCACGTCCAGAACGATCAGTGCGACGGCGGCCAGCGCCAGGAGGGCGAGCAGCAGGCGGCCGCGCAGCGAACGCGGCCGCGTCCGGCGCCGCCACGCGGTCCGCGCCGTCCAGAACGTCCGCGGTGTCCGTGCCGTCACGGTGTTGCCCGGTCGCGGAGGATGTAGCCGACGGCACGGCGGGTCTCGATGAGGCAGGGTCCCAGCGCGTCGAGTTTGCGGCGCAGGTAGGAGATGTAGGTCTTGAGTACGCCGGGATCTGACTCGCCGAAGTCCCAGACATGTTCCAGGAGTTGCGCGTGGGTCAGGACACGGTTCTGGTTCAGCAGCAGATGGTGCAGCAGCCGGAACTCGGTGGGCGAGAGATCCACGCGCACGCCGGCCCGGCGTACCTCGTAGGTCTCCGTGTCCATCTCCAGGTCCGCGCAGGACAGGACCCGTGCCGCGGTGCGGCTCTCGCCGCGTCTCAGGACGGCGCGCACCCGGGCGGCGACCTCGGCAAGGCGGAAGGGCTTGGTGATGTAGTCGTCCGCGCCCAGGTCAAGGCCGCCCACGATGTCCTGACCGCTCTCCCGGGCGGTCAGGAAGATCACGGGGACTTCCGAACCGCCCTGGCGCAAGCGGCGGACCACCTCAAAACCGTCGACGTCGGGGAGCATCACGTCGAGCAGGATGAGGTGCGGTGCCTGCCGGCGGACGGCGGCCAGCGCCTCTGCTCCGGTGGCCGCTTCCCGTACCTCGTAGCCGAGGAAGCGCAATGATGTGGCCAGGACATCAAGGATGGCCGGCTCGTCGTCGACGACCAGCAACCGCGTGCCCGGCGAAACCTCGTGTGCATCCATGCCGGGCATCCTGGCACTGCTCCCTGTGACGTCACCGGCCGGAAGGGGCCGGCCGCGTGCGGCCGGCCCCTTCGCTCCCGCCGGATGTCACATCTTGGGCATGAGGACGGTGTCGATGATGTGGACGCTGGCGTTGGCGGTCTTGACGTTGCCGCAGACCACGTTGGCGGAGTCGTTGACCTTGTAGGACTCGCCCGAGCCGGCCGTGGTCAGCTTGGACTTCTCCAGCGTCTCGTAGGAGCCCTTCTCCAGGTCCTTGGGGGCGAGCTTCTGGCCCACCACGTGGTACGTGAGGATCTTGGTGAGGGTGGCCTTGTCACTCAGGACCTTGTCCAGGTCGGCCTTGGGGATCTTCGCGAAGGCGTCGTTGGTCGGCGCGAACGATTCCCCGCCGGACCCGCTCGCCCTGATCCGGGAGATGGTCGCC
>NZ_JBNNJZ010000962.1:0-1957 GCF_050270335.1 Streptomyces sp. NPDC059900 | reverse complement strand
TCTTTCGCCGACGACGGGTGGGGCGCGTCGCTCGCCTCCGTCGTGGTGAAGGCGGACGGCAGGGAGATCGCCTCTTTTACTTCCGGCACGGAGGCCGAGAAGCCCTGCCTCTTCGACGGGCTCAACTCCTCCCTCGGCGACCAGTCCAACCGCTTCAGCGACGGCGGCGGCTACTTCGTCTACCGCTTCGCCGCCCCCGCCGGGACACAGCACCTGGTCATCGAGGTCGACCTGTGGAACCAGTACCTGGTCACCGCCACCAGCACCGCACCCACCCGCATCGAGCCCTTCCCCTACTTCCGGGACTACGTGGTGGCGAGCAAGGCCATGGTGCTGTGGCTGCCGCCGTCCGGCGAGACCGGGAAACTCCTTGACGAGACCTTCGCGCGACTGGCGCCCACCACGCCGTACACCGGCTGGTTCTCCAACGACGTCGCAGGCGAGTGGGGCGGCGTGGACCGTGCCTCGCAGCACGGGATCGAGGTCGTCCCCGCCGACTTCTACATGAACGGCACCGTCCACGCGGGCGTGCAGGCGAAGGTCTCCGATACAGTCCGGCGCCGCCCGAAGGCCTCGCTGCGCAACCGCGTCTACCTCACGCTCACCGTCGGCGAGGGCGACAACGTGCAGTACTGCCAGCGCCGGATGCGCGACATCTGGGACGACCCCCGGCGCGGCAGCGTTCCCGTCAACTGGACGGTCAGCCCGCTGCTCGCCGACATCGGGCCCGCTCTCCTGGCCTACTACCAGCGGACCGCCACCGACAACGATCTGCTCATCTGCGGTCCCTCCGGGGCGGGTTACACCTATCCCGGCTCCTGGCCCGAGAAAGCTCTGGACGCCTACACCGAACTCTCCGGCCGCTACCTGCGCCGCACCGGGATGGACCTGGCCTACGCCTACAACCCCCGCAACGCCGCGAACGACGGCTGGATCCCCTTCGACGAGCGCGTGGCGGGCTCCTACCGCAGGAACACGCCGCTGCGCGGGATCATCCAGTCCTGGGAGACGGGAGACCTGCAGACCAGGCCGGCCGGGCTCCCGGTAATCGGCAACTTCTACCCGCCGGGAAAGGGCAAGGAGTTCCGCGACGCGCTGCTGCGCCACATCGAGGGCAGGGACGAGTCGCAGCCCCTGTTCGTCGCCGCCGCGATCAATGCCTGGAGCTGGACGCCCGGCGACATCGCGGAGCTGGCCTCACTGCTCGGTGAACCCTTCGAGGTGGTCCGCGGCGACGTGTTCTTCGCGCTGCTGGGTCAGAGCGGGTGAGTCTGGTTCTTCGGCGGAGGGGAGTGCGGGCGGAAGGCTGACCGCTCGCCTCACCCCTCGTCCGGCCGGGCCCAGTCGGAGCGGGTGTGCTCCAGGTGCTGTCGCATCAGCCGTTCCAGGCCCTCGGTGTCGTCGCGGGTGATCGCGTCGAGGATCTCGTGGTGTTCGTGCGCCGAGTTGTCGAGGGTTCCCTGTTCGGCGAGGGCTTCGAGGCCGTACAGGCGGGTCTGGTCGCGCATCGCGGCGACCGTGGACACGAGGCGGCGGTTGCCGCACAGTTCGAGCAGGTCCAGGTGGAAGCGGCGGTCGGCGTCGAGGAAGCCGGCCACGTCGCCGTCGCGGGCGGTTCGTTCGATCTCGTCGGCGATGATGCCCAGGCGCGCGATGTCCTCGGGCTTGGCGTTGGCCGCGGCCCGCAGGGTGCCGGGGACCTCCAGGAGCAGGCGCATGGTGTAGACCTCGTCGAGGTCGTGCTCGCTCAGCGGTATCACGCGGTAGCCGCGGTTGCGGACGGGTTCCAGGAGGCCTTCGCTCACCAGCGTGAGCATGGCTTCGCGTACCGGGCTGCTGGACACGCCGAGGCGGGTGGCAAGGGCCGCCGCCGAGTAGATGTCTCCGGGGCGGATCTCTCCCGAGACCAGCGCCTGCCGCACCAGGGCGAGGACCTGGTCGCGCAGGCTTCTGCGCT
>NZ_JBNNJZ010000961.1:0-1960 GCF_050270335.1 Streptomyces sp. NPDC059900 | reverse complement strand
GGACGTCGCCGTAGTTCTCGGTGTTCATCCGGATCTTGACCTCCCCCTCGTAGTCGGTGATGCCCTCGAAACCGACCTTCACCTTGGGATAGATCTTGTTGAACGCGGTGGCGTACTTCTTCATCGTGCCGTCCTGCACGAGGTCGGTGCGGTTGGTGAGCACCTTGATGCTGCCCGACACCTTGTCCGCGTCCGAGGGGGCGGTGGCCGTCTCGGTCGACGGAGTCCCTCCCCCGCTGCACCCCGCGACGGTCAGCAGCGCGGTGGCGAGCAGCGCGGCGATCAGCGGCTTCCTCCTCATGTGCCCAACTCCTTTCAAGGGTTACGGCTCGGGCCCCAGCGGCTGACGGCACTATGTCAGCGATACGTGAACCGGTAAAGCTATGATTTCCGGCGCGATACCCAATCGTTACCGGCCGGTGTGCGCCTAGTTAGACGGAAGCGCTCTCTACCTGGACTGTCGCGTAGCTCTTCGATCACCCCTGGGGACTGGACCGGTTAATCAACTCGGGGTTAGGTTGACCGACATCGCATACGAGCACGGCCTGTGTCTGTCCGATTGGAGCCGCAAATGAAGGACGTCACCCAGCTGACGGAAGGCTGGAGTCTCAGCCACGAGGGGGCGCTGCTCGATGCCCGGGTCCCCGGCTGCGTCCACACCGATCTGCTCGCCGCAGGCCTCATCCCCGACCCCTTCATGGGGTTGAACGAGAACGACATCGCCTGGGTGGGGCGGCGGTCCTGGACCTACACGCACACCCTCGGCGCCCCCGGGAACCTCGCGGCACCGCAGGCACACGAACGCACCGACCTGGTCTTCGACGGCCTCGACACCGCCGCCCGCATCAGCCTGGACGGACGGGAGTTGGGCAGCACGCGCAACATGCACCGCTCCTACCGGTACGACGTCACGGGCCGCGGCGGCGAGCTGCGGGTCGAGTTCGCGTCCGCCTACGACGAGGCGGCAGCCGTGCGCGCGTCGACCGGCGAGCGCCCCAACGTCTATCCCGAACCCTTCCAGTACATCCGCAAGATGGCGTGCAGCTTCGGCTGGGACTGGGGTCCGACCGTGGTGACGGCCGGCCTGTGGCGCCCGGTGCGACTCGAGCACTGGTCCACGGCGCGCATCGCCCAGGTCAGGCCGCTGGTGACCGTCGACGACCGGGCGGGGCGCGTGGAACTGCGCGTCGACCTGGAGCGCACCGCGCAGGGCGCCGACCAGCCGCTCGTCGCCCGCGCCACCGTGGCGGGGATCGAGGCCCGCGCCGAGGTCCGGGGCGATGCGGTCACCCTCGTGCTCGACGTGCCGGACGCACAGCTGTGGTGGCCGCGCGGATACGGCGAACAGCCCCTGTATGACGTCGAGTTGACACTGCACACGGCCGACGGCGCCGACACGGGCTCCGCGCTCGACGCGTGGCGGCGCAGGGTGGGCTTTCGCAGCGTGGTACTGGACCAGAAGCCCGATGAGCACGGCACCGGCTTCACCTTCGTCGTCAACGGCGAGCGGATCTTCGTACGCGGCGTGAACTGGATCCCTGACGACGTCCTGCCCTCCCGGATCACCCCCGAGCGCTACCGGAGCCGTCTTACCCGGGCCGCCGAAGCCAACGTCGACCTCGTGCGCGTGTGGGGCGGTGGCATCTACGAGGACGACGCCTTCTACGACGCCTGCGACGAACTGGGCCTGATGGTCTGGCAGGACTTCCTCTTCGCCTGCTCCGCCTACCCCGAGGAACAGCCGCTGCGCGGCGAGGTCGAGGCCGAGGCCCGCGAGAACGTCGTACGGCTCATGCCCCACCCCAGCCTCGTGGTGTGGAACGGCAACAACGAGAACCTGTGGGGCTTCCGCGACTGGGAGTGGGAGGACAAACTCGCGGGCGACTCCTGGGGGGAGGGCTATTACCTCGGTCTTCTGCCGCGCGTGGTCGCCGAGTCGGACCCCACCCGCCCCTACACC
>NZ_JBNNJZ010000960.1:0-1961 GCF_050270335.1 Streptomyces sp. NPDC059900 | reverse complement strand
GTCCCCAGGAGCGGCGTACCTGCTCGTCCAGGCTGGTGACCGCGTAGGGAAGCAGCCCGCGCAGCCCGTGTTCGGCGCGCTCGCTCTCGGTAAACGCGGTTCCCTTCGTGCGCAGCGGATCGGACAGCAGGCCGGGACCGGCGAGATCGCTCATGGAGCCATGGTCGTGGGGAAGCGCCGGCCATCCACCCTCGACACGCCACCCTCCCGCGAGGTCCCGTACGGTCGATCCGTGATGATCGGATCGGGTGCCCCGCGTAGCCTCGGCGTCCCTGCGGCCGAGGCGCGGTTGCGGTTCGGCACGGAATGGCAGGAGAACGGCGGCGGGCCGCGGCGCCGCTTGCTCCTGGTCGACGACGAGCCTGCCTTCGAGCTCAGCTTCTACTGCGGAACTTGTCCCTTGCTGTTCCGCCGGTTGGAAACCGCGACTTCGACGTTGTCCCTGGCGGGCGTGCAGGAACGGCTCGCCGGCGCTCTGGAGGATCCGGACGAGGGCGGCGTGGTTGATGCGTTCGGCGCGCTGCTGCCGGAGGGCGAGTACCTTCCGCTGCTCCTGATGGTGGAGCCCCGGCTGGTCGTCCCCGGGCAGGCAGGCGACTACTTCAGCGGCGAGCAGGTCACGACGTGGGGGATCGATCAGTTCTGGGGCCTGCCGGAGTACCCGCACACCCCGTACTACCGGACCTTCGAGACGGCCGTCGACTCGGACGCGCACCTCTACGAGTTCGTCGTCCCGATGGTTCCCCCGTCGTGGAACCAGCAGGAGCGCGTCGAGGAGTACGTGAGGCTCATGGGGCGGGGGACGGTCCCCACGGCGGTGGCGATTTCCACGCTGGACGTGTGCGAGCCTGCCGCCGGGATGCCCGTCGACCACTACCAGCACTGGGGCCTGACCCACTTCCTCCTCGACGGCCACCACAAACTGGAGGCCGCCGCCATCGCCGGGCGGCCGGTGCGGATCCTCTCGCTCCTGGCCTTGGGCGAGAGCCTGGCCGGAGCGGAAGACTGCGCCCGTCTGCCTGCCCTGCGCGCCCTGCCTCGCTCGGTGCGGGGGAGCGGTAGCTGAAGCAGCGCGCTGGAGTCGCCCCTTGCCTTCGTGGCGGAGCCCGAGCTGTGCTCTGCGACGGAGACAAGGGGCGGGGCAGGGGCTGCGCTTGGGGGCCTGAGATCGCAGCGGGCGCCGTGGTGTGCTCAGATGCCGCAGGCGGATGCCGACCAGAAGCGGCTTGCGCGGTGGTCGAGGTGGGTGTGGTCGCTGTGGCCCGGGTAGCCGGGACCGAGGATTCCGTTGAAGCCGTGGTTGCGGGCCTGCTGGGCCAGGCGGCACAGCGAGTGCGGGCTCGCGCCGAGGTCGGCCGCGTCGCCGTACAGGTGGCGGCTGCTGGCTGCTCCGCCGACGGCGTCGTTGCAGGCATGCGAACGGAAGCCGCTGGTCACGCGGATGGGCTGGTCGCCGAGCGCGTGTCGCAGTGCCTCCAGCTTCCACATGGTGCGCAAGGCGTTCGCCTTCGCGGTGCTGGCGCTGACTGCGCCGCCCGCCCAGGTGGAGTTGCAGGTGTTGAGTTCGGCGTAGGTGAAGTGGATCGGTGTGCAGTCGTTGTCCTGGAGGGCGTAGATCTTGTTGAAGGTCGCCGGGCCGGCCACGCCGTCGGCGGACAGTCCGTAAGCGGTCTGGAACCGCTTGACCGCGGCAGTGGTCGCAGGACCGTAGGACCCGTCGATGGCGAGCGCGCCGCCGCTGCCGGCATGGCCTGCTACCCGTATCTGCAACTGCGTCACGTCGGCGCCCGAGGCCCCTGAGGACAGGGTGCGCGACCAGGTGTAGCAGCCGTCGGCCTGGGCGGTTCCGGTGGTTGCGACGACACCACCCAGAGTGGCGACAATGAGCATGACAATCGAGAGAATGAGTCGTGCGGTGCGTCTGGTCATCAGAGCACTCCATGGGGGGCGGGGGATAGGAG
>NZ_JBNNJZ010000959.1:0-1966 GCF_050270335.1 Streptomyces sp. NPDC059900 | reverse complement strand
GCCCCGGGCGTCCGCGAGCGGGCCCGCAGCCACGATCCCCAGACCGGTGCCGGCGATGCAGGGGCCGGTGACCAGTCCGACGGCGAGCGAGAGGCGCTCCTTCATGAACTCCCGCACCAGCGCGAAGGCGACGGGCAGAATGCCGACGCCGATGCCCTGGAGGGCTTGGCCCACCAGCATCACGGGCAGGGAATCGGCGGCGGCCGAGACGCCGGCGCCCGCGACGATGATCCAGGTCATCACGAGCAGCATGCGGCGCCCGCCGTAGAGGTCCGCGAGTTTGGCCGTGATCGGACCCGTGACCGAGCCGCTGAGGATCAGCGTCGTGGAGAGCAGTGCTGCCTGCGCCGTGGTGAGGGACAGCTCGCTCTGGAGGAGCGGCAGCACGGGGATCGGAACGTTTTCCAGGGCGCCGACCGCGATGGCCAGTACGGCCAGCACGGCCATGCCCGTTGGGGAGAGAGTGTGCTGCTCGGAGCGTGGTGCGGAGTCGGGCATGTCGGCCTCCAGGCAGGAGCGGGGGACAGGATGGAACGGGCCGCGGAGCACGTCCCGGGATTCGGTACTGCTGGGTGACATCCGGGTGCCGGAGACGGCTAACCGCCGACCGGTCCGGTCCGCTCTTCGTGCACGCTCGAGGCAGTGGCACAGGACGCCGGGCCGGGCCGCCAGGTCGTGGCGGGCCAGGCGGCAGCGGCGGGCAAGGTATGCCTGGCCGCCGGGCTTGTGGGTGACAGATGTGTCATGGCTGGAAGAGTGGCGGCGCAGCTCCCGTCCAACAATCGACAGGTGTCGGAGGTCGCCTCGCGAGTGCCGGCCAACTGTCGCGCTGCGAGGGGGACTCGCTGTGGAAGAATCCCCGGCCGGCCAGTCGCATGACCAGGCCCTCGGTCGGTCCTGCGGCGGGCTGACGACGACGGTTCACCTGGCGGCACCTGCGGTCACGTCGGCCGCGCATCGGGTGGCGGAGGAATCGTCCACACCCCCGGGGCCTGGCAGAACCGTGGAGAGCGTCCCAAGGCACGGAGCTCAGCGGTGCCCGTTCATCTCCGGCGGGCGCAGCAGCCACGCTGGCGGCGGTGCAGGTGTCGCCGGTTTCGTCCTGGCCCACGCAGTTGCCGGGGCTGCGCCAACCGGGCAAGGCTCGACCACGCACAACAGCACACCTAGCGCGCCGTCAGTTCCGCCCGCTGTACGAAAGGCCGCGCGCTGCGGCAGACAGTGGAGAACGCGCGGCGATGAGCGAGGATACGCACTTGCGCCACTGCCAGGCGGACGCCGCCAGCGACCGTTGCACCGGCCGAGACGGGCCGGAGACCGAGGTGCCCGGCTCACGCTGCCTGCGCCGTCCGGACGCGTTGACCTGCGGCGTATGCTGCGCATGCCCGTATGTCGGGCTGCATGAGGGGGCGTTGATGAACGAATTCCGGAGTGTCGGCCCGAGGGCGGCCGAGCCCGCAGGCAGACCCGACGAAGAGCCGGCGGCGGGGGAGCCATTGCCGGCGGCCGGAAATGGGGCGTCCAACAGCGAGCGGGGCCGGCAGCGCAGGCCGTTGTCGTGTCTGGCGGCTGTGGTGCTGGCCCTGGCTGTGGTGGCCGGTGGAGTTGTCTGGCTCCTGCGCGATGACGTGTCCCACCCGTTCGGCGACGCGAGAGCATGCGAGGGAAGCGAGGTGCAGCTGCCCGGCGTGATCGTGGCCGGTGGCGCGCCGATCCCCGAAGGCGCCTCCGACGTGCACTACTTCACCAGCGGCGGCACCGCTGAGGTCACTTTCGCCAGCAACCTCATCCCTGAATACCTCCACCGCGCGGGACTGCTCCCCGAGGATGCATCCCCGTTCGACGAGCGGTACGGCACCAAGGGGGTCGCCGAGGATGAGGCCGGGCTTCCCGAGGGGCTTTGCGGGTCCGCGCTGCGCGCTCCGGTAAGGATCTACCACCGCACCGGTGAGGGGCCCGGCGTCAA
>NZ_JBNNJZ010000958.1:0-1969 GCF_050270335.1 Streptomyces sp. NPDC059900 | reverse complement strand
GTGCGCAGTTGCTCCGCACTGAGCCGCCCGCCCACGGCTGCCAGTTCCGGCCGATGGGGGGCGTCGCGCAAGGCGTCGTCGAGGATCTGCTCGTACTCCGGGCGGTCCTGGTTCAGCAGGTGCGGAGCTGAGTTCACAGTCCCTCCTCACCGATCGCCGGCCGCTGCCGCCATCGTGACGCGCCCGGGCCGTCGAAGCCAGGTCCCGTTCCGTCGGCCGGGCTCGGCGGGAGAGGGCTGTCCCCGGTCCGCGTGGGGTCGGGCAGTTGCGGCCGCTCTGCCGGGGCTTCGCCGCCCGCCGGCTCCGGGGTGCGCGCGTCCGCGGCCGGGAGCGGCGGTCCGGGCGAGGGCGTCGGCCGCGACGAGGCCGCCGGGGGCGTCGGGTTTGCGGAGGGTGCCGGGGCGGGCTCCGTCCGGAGCGGGGCAGCAGGCGGAGCTACGGGGGATGCGGCACTCGGCGCGCTGATGGCGCCGGGGGCATCAGCGCCGCCGCCCACCTCGGCAGCCACAGGGCCGCCGGCCTGCGCGACGGGCTCCGTCCCCGCGACCGGCGACCGCTCGCCCGTCACCGCTTCGTTGACCGTCTGGATGCGCCCGAGTTGGGTGAGCAGCATGGGGGCCGAAAGGCCGACGACCAGGGCGGCGTACGCACCGCTTATCTGTCCCGTGGTGCCGAACAGCACCGCGGCCCCGGCACCCATCACGCTGTGCACGACGGCGGCAGCCGTGTCGACGGCCGGGTCGAAGTACACCTGGAACTGCGGAGCTTCACCATGGGCCGCTCCTGACGCGGCCATCTGCCGATGCGCCCGGCGGTCGGCCTGCCAGGACACGAAACGGGTGTACACGTCCAGGGCCCCGCGCAACAGACCGCCCGCCGCCCCCAAAAGGATCAACGTCGGGACGTCCACGGTCTCCCCCGGGTAGCGGCGATGACGCCTGGGTGCGAGCTGACGGCCACGGGAGGAGCGTAGAGCCGGTCGGCGGCCGCAGGGAAGGCCCGACTCAGCTGCCGGCCATTCAACCCCAGCGCCTGAACGCCAGTGCGACGCCGGTGCTCCCTCGCCATCAGACCCCCGCCTGGGCCCGCGCCCTCCTGGAGCCGATCAGGCCGCCCCGCAGCTCACCTTCGACATCACCAGCCTCGCCCTGAACTTCCCCCGCTCCGGTGTCGCGCAGCTGCTCGGCATCAGCCGCAACACCGTCACCGCCCATCTGGGGCGTGTCCAAGACGCCCTCGGCCTGAACCTGCAGTGCCCTCGCGGCCGCGCCGGTCTCGCCCTGGCCCTGGCGGTCACCGACCTCCCCCGGCCGGAGAACAGAGCCGTATCCGAGCACGGGCCGCTGCCCTCGGCGGACGGCCTGCTGGCAGCGCAAGCGGCCACTCATCACACCATTCGCCAGAACCTGTGGGCCTGGATCGAGGCCGGCACCGACGCCCGGCAGACCGCCCGGAACCTCGGCATCAGCCGGGCCACCATGCGCGCCCGTCTGCTCGCCGCCGAACAACTCCTGGCGCAGCCTCCTGACCCCCCGGCCCCGGCACCCACGACCTGGTCCACGCATTGCGCATCGCAGACCGCGCCCCGTGAACAGCCGCAGCCCCTCGACTGCGCACCGTGGCCGCCCGCCGTCACGCCCGCTCCCATGTCTGTTTCACCCGACCGGTGATCTCGGATCCTGAGTCCCCAAGCGGCAGCCCATCTACCGGCCCTGAATGCTGGCGATCGGCAACTCGTGCTATTAGGCTGCGAGTTGCTCATTCGAGAACCGCAAGCACTGGCGACGTGTCCGATGGGGGCCAGCGCTTCCCTCTCAACAGGCAATGAGCACGATGAGTCTCTAATCGTCGCAGAGCCTCAGCAGGCCATCCGCAACCGGTGGTCGAGCTGAGGCTGCCCGCCGACTGGTCGACCACCTCCGTGAAGGGATCGACTGGTGAGGCTCACCTTCCCCGTCCAGGTACTTCT
>NZ_JBNNJZ010000957.1:0-1970 GCF_050270335.1 Streptomyces sp. NPDC059900 | reverse complement strand
GGTACGTGGCGCGTGTGGTGAGGAGAGTCTTTTGAGTCATCCGCATCCTGAACTCGGCGCCCCGCCGAAGCTCCCGAAGGGCGGCCTGCGGGTCACCCCGCTGGGCGGCCTCGGTGAGATCGGCCGCAACATGACCGTCTTCGAGTACAACGGTCGCCTGCTGATCGTCGACTGCGGAGTGCTCTTCCCCGAGGAGGAGCAGCCCGGAATCGACCTGATCCTGCCGGACTTCACGTCCATCAGGGACCGCCTCGACGACATCGACGGCATCGTGCTCACGCACGGCCACGAGGACCACATCGGCGGTGTCCCCTATCTCCTGCGCGAGAAGCCGGACATCCCGCTGATCGGCTCCAAGCTGACCCTCGCGCTCATCGAGGCGAAGCTCCAGGAACACCGCATCCGTCCGTACACGCTCGAGGTCGCCGAGGGCGACCGTGAGCGCCTCGGCCCGTTCGACTGCGAGTTCGTCGCGGTCAACCACTCCATCCCGGACGCCCTGGCCGTCGCCGTCCGCACCCCCGCGGGCATGGTCGTCGCCACCGGCGACTTCAAGATGGACCAGCTGCCGATGGACGGCCGCCTCACGGACCTGCACGCGTTCGCGCGGCTGAGCGAGGAGGGCATCGACCTCCTCCTCTCCGACTCGACGAACGCCGAGGTGCCGGGCTTCGTCCCGCCGGAGCGCGACATCTCGAACGTGATCCGGGGCGTCTTCGCCGGCGCCCAGAAGCGGATCATCGTCGCGAGCTTCGCCAGCCATGTCCACCGCATCCAGCAGATCCTGGACGCCGCGCACGAGTACGGCCGCAGGGTCGCCTTCGTCGGCCGCTCCATGGTCCGCAACATGGGCATCGCCCGTGACCTCGGCTACCTCAAGGTTCCGCCGGGCCTGGTGGTCGACGTCAAGACGCTCGACGACCTGCCGGACCACGAGGTCGTGCTCGTCTGCACGGGCTCGCAGGGTGAACCGATGGCCGCCCTCTCCCGGATGGCCAACCGCGACCACCAGATCCGCATCGTCCAGGGCGACACGGTGATCCTGGCTTCGTCGCTCATCCCCGGCAACGAGAACGCGGTCTACCGCGTGATCAACGGCCTGACCCGCTGGGGAGCCAACGTCGTCCACAAGGGCAACGCCAAGGTGCACGTCTCCGGCCACGCTTCGGCCGGCGAGCTCCTGTACTTCTACAACATCTGCAAGCCCAAGAACCTGATGCCGGTCCACGGCGAATGGCGCCACCTGCGCGCCAATGCCGAGCTCGGCGCCCTCACCGGCGTCCCGCACGACCGCATCGTGATCGCCGAGGACGGCGTCGTCGTCGACCTCGTCGAGGGCAAGGCGAAGATCGTCGGCAAGGTCCAGGCGGGATACGTGTACGTGGACGGCCTCTCGGTCGGCGACGTCACGGAGTCCTCCCTCAAGGACCGCAGGATCCTCGGAGACGAGGGCATCATCTCGGTCTTCGTCGTGGTGGACTCCAGCACCGGCAAGATCACCGGGGGCCCGCACATCCAGGCCCGCGGCTCCGGCATCGACGATTCGGCCTTCTCCGCCGTCATGCCGAGAGTCCAGGAGGTCCTCGAGAAGTCGGCCCAGGACGGCGTCGTGGAGCCCCACCAGCTGCAGCAGCTCATCCGCCGCACGCTGGGCAAGTGGGTCTCGGACAACTACCGCAGGCGCCCGATGATCCTTCCCGTGGTCGTCGAGGTCTGACCCGACACCGGGTGAACTAGGAGCGGGGCGCCTCGATTTGCATCGGGGCGCCCCGCTCCAGTACGTTTACGTCTCCGCCTGAACGGGAAGCACCCGGCACTCACGTGCTCGGAGCCACCCAAACGGGGCGGGGAATTCCGACTCAGAATCTCTGATAAAGTCGGACTCGCCGGAAAGGGAAACGCGAAAGCCGAAAGGCCGGAGCGGGAACCGGAAAGGCACCGAGGAAATCGGACACGAAAGAGTCTGATAG
>NZ_JBNNJZ010000956.1:0-1972 GCF_050270335.1 Streptomyces sp. NPDC059900 | reverse complement strand
GCGAGCCAGTCCTCGTAGCGGGTGGCGGCCAGGCGTGCGTCGGGTCCTGCGATCAGGACGTCACCCTCGACGGCGGCGAACATGCCCGCCTTCTCGTCGGTGACGACGGAGCGGGGGTCCTTGCGGGCCGCCAGCGTGCGGCGGCCGAGCTCGTCGAGCGGGAAGACGTCGGGGCCCGCGACGTCGAGCGTGCCGTTGCGCGGCGGGGCGGTGGTGACGTCGGCGAGGGCCTGGACCACGTCGGCGGTCGCCAGGGGCTGGATGCGCGTGGCGGGCAGCCGGACGGTCTGCTCGTCGGAGGTCCAGGACAGGACCGCGTCCATGAACTCGAAGAACTGGGTGGCGCGCACGATCGAGTACGGGGTGGGTCCCTGCCGCAGCAGGTCCTCCTGGAGGGTCTTCGCGCGGTAGTAGTCCAGCTGCGGCACCTGGTCGACGCCGACGATGGAGAGGATGACCTGGTGGCGGACGCCGGCGCGCTCCCCCGCGGCCAGGAGGTTGCCGGTGGTGGTGCGGAAGAAGTCCGGGGACGCTTCGTCGAACGTGGGCGAGTTCGACACGTTGACGACCGTGTCCGCGCCCTTGAGTGCCTCGTCGAGGCCCGCGCCGGTGAGCAGGTCGACTCCCGTCGACAGGGACGAGGCGACGACCTCGTGTCCCGCCTCGCGAAGCCGGGCGACGAGCTGCGAACCGATCAGTCCGGTACCGCCGATGACCGTGA
Organism: Streptomyces sp. NPDC059900; assembly: GCF_050270335.1. Lineage (NCBI taxonomy): Bacteria > Bacillati > Actinomycetota > Actinomycetes > Kitasatosporales > Streptomycetaceae > Streptomyces > Streptomyces sp. NPDC059900. The sequence continues at coordinate 1,251 of NZ_JBNNJZ010000956.1, read as the reverse complement.
TGTTCATGATCGTGCCCTTCTGTGAACCGAGTTTCCCTGCTGCGCAAACTCGGATACCTGTTGTCCGAGATGATACTCGGATAGCCTGTATCCGAGTCAACTGGGAGGGCGCATGAAACTGTCCGGCGGCGTGGAATGGGCACTGCACTGCTGTGTGGTGCTCACCGCGGCAACCGAGCCGGTCCCGGCTGCCCGGCTGGCGCAGCTGCACGACGTCTCGCCCAGCTACCTGGCCAAGCAGATGCAGGCGCTTTCGCGGGCGGATCTGGTGAAGTCCGTCCAGGGCAAGACAGGCGGCTACGTCCTGACCAAGCCGGCCGCCGACATCGCGGTCCTGGACGTGGTGCAGGCCGTCGACGGGGCGAGCCCGGCGTTCGTCTGCACCGAGATCCGCCAGCGCGGCCCCTTCGGGACGCCGCCCGATGACTGCACCAAGGCGTGTCCCATCGCCCGCGCGATGAGCGCGGCCGACGCCGCCTGGCGGGCATCCCTGCGGGAGGTCTCCATCGCCGACCTGGTCGGCACGGTGGAGCAGGACAGCGGACCCGACGCCCTGCCCGCCATCGGGACGTGGCTCAACGCGGCGAACGCCACGGACGGCTGAGGCCCCGCGCCGCGCGCCGCTCCACTTCTCCGGCCGTCATCGGCGCCTGGATGCCGTACACGTCGCCGACCCGCAGACGGTCGGGTGTGCTGTACTCGCCGCAGGTGGCGATGACCGAGACGGCCACACGGGAATCGGGCTGCCAGAACGTACGGAAGTACGGGGCGTTCGCCGGGAGTTCGGGGATCTCGACAAGCGGGACCCCGCGCCGGTCCAGGAGACGTCGCAGCTTGCCGAACCGGAGCCGCGGCGTGAACCGGCCGTAGCGGGCACGCAGTTCCTCGTTGACGAGCGTGCGCTGCCGGTGCGCGAGTCGGTGCACCTGCAGGGTGAAGTGGTGGCCCGACCAGGGGTGGTCCGCGGAGGCCCGGTCCCAGAAGAACTCGGCGAGGCCGTAGTCACGGCACATGCTGCGGCCGCCGAAGACGTTCTCGGCGAAGCCCGTCCCGAGAACTTCGGTGACGTCGTCAGGAGAGGCCGCGGGACCCGCGCCGAGCACGGTGCCGGTGGTGACGACGTCGACGTAGAAGGCCAGGGAGTACGGGGTCAAGGTTGAGTCCTCGGTGCGGTGCCGTCCATCGGTTTCCCCAGTGAATCAACTCCCGGCGGTCGCCCGGCCACTGCAGCACACCTGTGACAGCCGGCCG
>NZ_JBNNJZ010000955.1:0-1979 GCF_050270335.1 Streptomyces sp. NPDC059900 | reverse complement strand
GCTCGCCCGCTTCCTGCAAGCCCACCACCTGGCCGTGAAGTCCCTCGCCGTGCACGACGACGAGATCCTGCGGATGCTGCTGCCCTGGCTGCCCTTCGAGACCAGCGACGGGCACACCACCCTCGACGCCTTCGCCCGCACCCACCGCACCGTGCTGGTGACCTCGAGTGTGGAGGAGTTCCGGCAGATCGCCGCGATCGCCTCGGCCGCCGGCCTGGGCGTGGTCAACGGCGGCTATACCTACGACCGTGAACTGGTCCACCGGCTGCCCGAGATCAGGTCCGAGGTCAGCGTCGCCGACCTCGACCCGGCGGTCCTGACCGCCCACCTGGACCCCGTCGACCGCGAGAGCGAACTGGCCGCCGCTGCCTACCTGGCCCGGGCCCGCGATGCCCTGGCCGTCTTCGACTGCGACGTGGCACTGCGCACCTTCCAGCCCGCCTCCGCCCCCGCCCTGCTCATCGACAGCCGCGAGGCCCGGCACGAGCGCACCCGCTCCCAGCTCGCCAGGGAGCAGGAGGGCGGCCTGTGGGGCGACATCCTGGGCGCCCTGCGCCAGGAAGCCCCGCGCGCCCAGCTGATCCTCAACCAGCTCAACCCGCTGGTGCGCACCGCCGTCGCCATCGAGGAGCCCGAGCTGGCCCGCACCAGCGCCGAAGCCCTCTACGGGCAGGCCGCACTGCTGTCCCGGCGCCCGCTGCGGCCCGCCGAATCGAGCCTGATCAACCGCTCCTTCCTCGACCTTCTCGCCCACGCCCTGCGCAAGGACAGCTGACGATGCCGACCGCACCCCAGACCACCGACGCGCTCTACGAGGCGCTCCAGGACAACGACCGGCGCCCCTACGGCCGCACCCGCACCGTCACCGCCGAGGAACTGGTCGACGCCGCCGAGCAGTTCGCCCAGCCCGTCCCGCTCATCCACGCGCTGCTCGAACTCCAGGAGGCCTACACCTACGGCTCCGAACCGCGTAAGTCGCCGGTCGTCTTCGCCCGCCTGCTCACCCTCTTCGACGAGCAGCCCGACGTCTTCGACGAGCGCCTGCGCCACCTGCTGTTCTGGCGGTTCAAATGGGTGGCCGGCGCCCTGCGCGCCCTGCCCGAGATACCGCTGTCCAGCCTGCGCCAGTGGCTCACCGAAATGCGCGACCGCTACGCCAAGGCCGGCCTCGGCCTGCAGCCCTACTACGGACAGGCCTACCACCTGGCCGTCCACCTCGGCCAGGACACGGACCTCGCCTACGAGCTGTGGGCGGGTCGCACCCGCACCCCCTTCAGCGACTGCGAAGCCTGCGAGATCTGCGGGCGCGCCCGCCACCACCTGGCGGCGGGCGACGACGCGCGGGCGCTGCGCGCCTGGGAACCCGTCCTGGCCGGCAAAGAGTCCTGCCAGGAGGAGCCGGCCCGCTCCATCTCCCACGCGCTGCTGCCCCTGGTGCGCACCGGACACACCGAGCGGGCCTGCCAGCTGCACCTGACCGGCTACCGCGGCTGCCGCCGCAATCCCTCGATGTCCGGGGAGGTCGGCCGGCACCTGGAGTTCTGCGCGCTGACCGGCAACGAAGCACGCGGCCTGGAACTCCTCGCCGAAAACCGCAGCCTGTTCGAGGAGGTGGACTCGCCACTGGACCAGCTCGACTTCCTCACCGGAGTGGAAGTCCTCCTCCAGCGCGTCGAACTCCTCGGGCACGGCGACCTGCCCGCCGCCGGATACGCGGGCAGCACCTGGACGGCAGCCGGCCTGCGCGCCGAGGCAGGCAGCCGCGCCGAGGACCTCGCCAGCCGCTTCGACGCCCGCAACGGCACCACCGCCCACACCGACGAGCGCAGGGCCCGCCTCGACCGTGCCCCGCTCCTGGACGCGCTGGAACTGACCCTGCGCACCCGGCACCTCGACGACGTGGCCCGCGCCTGCGCCCTGCTCGCCGCAGCCGAAATCCCCGCCCCGGACACCGAGAGGGCCCAGGGAACCGAAGGGAC
>NZ_JBNNJZ010000954.1:0-1981 GCF_050270335.1 Streptomyces sp. NPDC059900 | reverse complement strand
AACCACCGCTGACCGGCCTGTGGGTGACGGCGGCGCCTCCTGCCCCTCGCTGGAGGCGCCGTCAGCATGCCCCCTCGCGTTCACCTGTCTGCCTCCCCGCGTTCGCTGCGACGGCGAAGTCTGATCGCCGTCACCGAACACCTGCACCCCAGGAGGCACCCATGTCCCCGCACGCCGCCCGTCAGCGTCGCGTTCGCCGTTCCGTCGCCGCGGGTGTGCCCCTCGCGGTGCTCGCCGCGATCGCGGTGACCGGAACCGCCACGGGCGCCCAGAGCGGCGACGGCAAGGAGAAGACCGCCCGGATCACCTCGACGGCGCCCCTGGGCGAGATCCCCCTGGGCACGTTCAGCAACTCCCTGCTGCCCGGGACGGTGCAGAACGACCGCGGTGTGGATCTCGGCGGCATCGGCAGCGACATCTATCCGGCGGGCCGCAAGGGCGAGTTCTGGACGGTGACCGACCGGGGGCCCAACGGCCAGATCAAGGTGGACGGCAAGAAGCGGCGCACGTTCCCCGTCCCCGGATTCGACCCGGCGATCGTGAAGATCCGCGTGGCCGGTGACACCGTGAAGGTCATCGACGCGCTCCCGCTGACGACGTCGTCCGGGAAGCCCGTCACCGGGCTGCCCAACCAGGAGGGGCGCGACGAGGCGCCGTACACCTACGACGCGAAGACGGCGCTGACGTACGACCCGAACGGCCTGGACACCGAGGGCATCGTGCGGGCACAGGACGGCAGCTTCTGGCTGGCGGACGAGTACGGACCATCGCTCGTGCACGTCTCCGCGCGCGGCAAGGTGCTCAAGCGCTACGTCCCCCGCGGCCTGAAGCTGACGGGCGCCGACTACCCGGTCGTCGAGGCGCTGCCCGGCGTGCTGCTGCACCGCAAGGGCAACCGCGGCTTCGAGGGGCTCGCCCAGCTTCCGGGCGGCGACCTGGTGATGGCGGTGCAGAGCCCGCTGTCGCTGCCGGACGAGGACGCGGGTGAGGCCTCGCGCACGGCGCGGCTGCTGCGCTTCTCGCCGAAGAAGCAGGCGGTCACCGCCGAGTACGCGTACCGCTTCGACGCGGTGGATGTCGTCGATCCGGGCGAGGACGACACGTCCGAGCTGAAGATCTCCTCCGTGGTGGCCGTCGGACGCGACCGGCTCCTCGTGGAGGAGCGCACCGACAAGGCCGCACGGCTGCAGACGGTGAAGCTGGACCGCCGCTCCGACATCCTCGGCGAACAGTGGGACGACGCCGCCACCAGTCCCTCCCTGGAGCAGCTCGACGATCCGGCGGCCTCCGGAGTGCCCGTCCTGAAGAAGCGTCTCCTGGTCGACCTGGGCGGCATCGACGGTGTTCCCGACAAGATCGAGGGCGTGGCCCGCGTGAACGGTCACACCCTCGCCCTGATCAACGACAACGACTTCGGGATGACGGACGGAGCGGAAGCCTTCGACAAGGACGGCCGGCTCGTGGACAGCAACGCGGAGACCACGGTGACGTACGTGCGGCTGCCGAAGGGCGTCTGAGCCGGGGCCGCTCAGGGGGCGTGCGTGACGCCGTCAGGCAGTTCCAGGTCGCTCGGCAGATCGCTGGGCAGGCCCGACGGCAGCTCGGTGGGCAGGTTCGAGGGCACTTCCGAGGGCACCTGCGACGGCAGTTCGGAGGGGATCTCCGAGGGGATGCTCAGCGACGGGGTGGGCTTGCCGTCCGAGCTCTCGCTGCTGCCCGGGGGCCCCTTCTTGTCGCCGGAGCCGTCCCCGTTGCCGACCACCAGGAACACCGCGACGACGGCACCGATCGCGAGGAGCACGGCGATCACGACGAACCCCCTGTTGCGCCGCCCCGAAGGCCCTCCGGGCGGCGGCTGGGGAGGCCACCCGCCAGGGGGCACGCCGCCGCCCCCGCCGGGCGGTACACCACCGCCTCCGCCGGGCGGCCATCCCCCGCCGTCGGGCGGCGGCCCGTACCCGTCGCCCGGAGGCGGGCCGTA
>NZ_JBNNJZ010000953.1:0-1988 GCF_050270335.1 Streptomyces sp. NPDC059900 | reverse complement strand
CCACCCCACGGTGCCGAAGTCCTCGCCCCATGCGCCGGGGCGGGGCGCGAGCGCCGCGAGCAGGGGCAAGGCGATCGCGGCCCCGAGCAGCAGCGCCGTTGCCGGGCGGGTGGGGCGTGGCGGGCCGTCGGCCTCGCTCTGCCGGCCTTGCCCCTCCCGGCCGCTCTCGGCGCGGTCTGCGTCGTGCGTGCTGTCGCTCATGTCCGACCCCCGTACGGCGCACGCCTGATACGGGTCAGGACGCCAGGGGTCCTGGTCCGGGTTCCCGCTGCGTCCGTCGGCGTAATCCCGGGGGATGCATCAGGAGGGGGCTGCGGCTTCGGGGGGTGTGCCGTCGGTGTCGGGTTCCCGGGGCTGGTCGCTGAGTTGCTCGCGCAGGTAGTTCCAGATCACCGCGATCTGGGCGGCTACGGGTACCGCGAGCAGGCTGCCCGCGACGCCGGCCAGGTTGCCGCCCAGGGTGACCGCCAGCAGGACCACCGCCGCGTGCAGGCCCAGCCCGCGGCTCTGGATGATCGGCTGGAAGACGTTGCCCTCGAGTTGCTGGACCACGAGGATGATCGCCAGCACGATCAGTGCGTCGGTCAGTCCGTTGGAAACCAGGGCGATGAGCACCGCTACCAGGCCTGCGAACACGGCGCCCACGATGGGGACGAACGCCGATACGAAGGTCAGCACCGCCAGCGGGAGCACGAGGGGCACCCCCACGATCCACAGGCCCAGGCCGATGAAGACCGCATCGAGCAGCCCGACGAAGGCCTGGGAGCGGACGAAGGAACTCAGGGTGTCCCAGCTGCGCGCGGCCACGACGGGGACGTCTGCGGCGAGCCGGCCGGGGAGCTGACGGGCCAGCCAGGGAAGGAACCGCGGGCCGTCCTTGAGGAAGAAGAACATCAGGAAGAGCGCCAGGAGTGCGGTGACCAGTCCGTTCAACACGGTGCTCACTCCGGTGAAGACAGTGGTCACCATGCTGCCGACGCTGTCCTTGATCCGCGCGGTCGCCGAGTCGATTCCGCCCGAGATCTCGGCGTCGTCGATGTTGAAGGGCGGCCCGGCCGCCCACTGGCGCAGTTTCTCGATGCCCTGGGTCACGCCGTCGGCCAGGTCGCCGGACTCGGACGCCACCGGCACGGCGATCAGTGCCGCGATACCGGCGACGACCAGGAGGAAGAGCACGGTCACCACCGAGGCGGCCAGGGCGGGGGGCCAGCCGCGCCGGCGCAGGAAGCGAGCGGGAGGCCAGGCCAGCGTGGTGAGCAAAAGGGCCACCACCAGGGGCCACAGGACCGACCACATCCGGCCCAGAATCCACAGGGCTGCCGCAGCAGCCACAAGGACCAGCAGCACCTCGAGGGAGATTCGGGCCGAGGTGCGCAGCGCGGCGGCGGTCTTGGCTGAACTCAGCGTGGCAGGCATGGCCGACACCCTATTGATACCGCGCTCGCCCGCAGACACCGCCGTGGGCCGCCAGCGTGAATTGCTCGGCGAGGGGGCTGCGCTGACGCGGCGTCCGCCGGGGAGGAAGCGGGCGCCGCGGTGGTGCGCCCGGCCCTCAGGACGCGGCCGGCCGGCGCCCGGCGGGTGCCGGTGCGCTGCCCGCCCGCCACCGGGGTGATCTCGCCGCCGGGCAGGAGCAGGCTCGTGGAACGCGGCGGCGGTGCGGTGTTGCGGAGTGGCACAGCCGGCGGCCCGGCGGCCTCGGCGGACAACTCCCTTCCGCGGACACCGGGTTTATCGCGCTCCTCGCACCGCGCCCGTGGGCGAGGACTTCGGTCAGCCGCGCGCCAGGGCTTGCAGGCGGCTCAGGCTCCCGTTGAACCGGTCGTGGTCGCCGACCGTTGCTCCCTTGGAGGTGTACTGCCACACGGTCTGGTAGTTCCAGCCCCCGGGCAGCGCTCCGACGGACGAGCCGTAGTGCGGCACCCACAGCGGATGGGTCTTGCGGAAGCCGGAGTAGTTGCCCGTGCAGGTCTTCCACCAGTTGGTAG
>NZ_JBNNJZ010000952.1:0-1997 GCF_050270335.1 Streptomyces sp. NPDC059900 | reverse complement strand
GTCGTTATCCGGCCACGTACAGATGTGCCACGTGGTGCGGCGGTGCCTGAGCTCACGTCGTGTTGCGGACGAATGAGCATGACCAGAGCCACTGGTGGTCAACAGTGCGCCAGGTGGGGTGGGCCGGGGTGTGAAGATGCCTGATGGGGCTACACATCCCCCATGACACATCACGATCTTGTTGTGATCGGTGCGGGCTCCGGAAATGCCGTCATCGACGACCGGTTCGCGCACCTGGACGTCGCGATGATCGCGCAGGGTCCCTTCGGCGGCACCTGCCTGAACGCGGGCTGCATTCCCAGCAAGATGCTGGCCGCCACCGCGGATGCCGCGAACACCGTCAAGAACAGCGGACGGCTCAACGTCCGGGCGCAACTGAAGGAAATCGACTGGCCCCGCATGCAACGGCGCGTGTTCGGCCGGCTCGATGCGCAGGCCGAGGGCGGCGAGCAAGGGCGACGGGACACGCCCTGGATGACGGTCTACCGCGGGTGCGCGCACTTCACCGGTGACAGAGAGCTCCAGGTGACCACCGACGCGGGCAGCGAACACATCACGGCGGACCGGATCGTCGTGGCGGCAGGTAGCCGTCCCGTCGTCCCTCCGGCAATCACTGACTCGGGACTGCCCTACGAAACCTCCGACACCGTCATGCGCCTGGACAAGGTTCCGGCCCGGCTGATCGTGGTGGGCGGCGGATACATCGCCGCCGAGCTCGCCCACGTCTTCCACACGGCAGGCGCCGAGATCACGGTCGTCGAACAGGAAGAGCGGCTGCTGTCCCCGCAGGACGAATCCGTCTCCCGGGCCTTCACCGACAGCGCGTGTGACCGGTGGGATCTGCGGCTGGGCCGACGCGCCACCGCTGTCCACGGCGCGCCCGGCGACCTGACGGTCAACCTCGACGACGGCGCCCGACTCCGAGCGGACAGCCTGCTCGTCGCGGTCGGCCGCCGTTCCAACGCCGACACCCTGCACGTCGACAAGACCGGCATCGCCTGCGACGAGCACGGGCTGATCACAGTTGACGCGCAACTGCGCACCAGCGCACCCGGCGTCTGGGCCCTGGGTGACATCAGCGACGGCGGCCCCGCGCTGAAACATGTCGCCAACCGGCAGGCACAGGTCGTCGCCCACAACCTGCTGCATCCCGACCACCCGCAGGAGATGTCCTGTACGGCCGTTCCCTCGGCGGTTTTCACGGACCCGCAGATCGGGCAGGTCGGCCTCACCGAGCAAGAAGCACGGGAGCGCGGCATCGACTTCGTCGTCGGCCGCCGCGACTACCGGGACATCGCCTACGGATGGGCCCTGGAGAACACGCAGGGCTTTTGCAAGGTCCTCGTCGAACGCGGCACCGGGTCCGTCATCGGAGCCCATGTGCTCGGCCCCCAGGCCGCCACGCTCATCCAGCCCCTCGTCCTGGCCATGACGTGGAACGTCCCGGCCCGTGACGTGGCCGGTGGCCCTCTGTGGCCCCATCCGGCCCTGACCGAAGCCGTGGAGAACGCCTTGCGCGATGCGGTCGATGCCCTCGAAGCGTCATGACCGCGCCGCCCGCCGGGGCCAGGGCCAGAGGGCATCCGTACGCGTATTCGGCTGCCGGTCATCGCGGCGGCGGATCGTACTGCCGCCGCGATGGTCTCGCGCGGGCGGTGTGGACGCCGGGATGTGCGTACGGGCCGCAGCGGGCCGGCGTCCGTCCCCTCAGGCGCCCGGCACCGTGTCCTCGAAGGTCGTGCCGGCCGCACGGTAGTTGCCCACCAGCGTGCCGACCTGGGCGGGGGTAAGGACCTGGTCCTTGACGTGCAGTACGTAGTCCACCTGCTGATCGTAGGAACGCGGTGTGGTGCTGGTCTGGCCCGCGAGGTCGATCAGCCACTGGTTGAAGTTGATGGACATGGGCCGCTCGGGCAGATAGGCGGCTCCGTGCGTGCCGAAGTGCTGGCCGTCGACGTAGTAGGTGATGGCGTTGTTGTCGATGGTCACCACCAGGT
>NZ_JBNNJZ010000951.1:0-2007 GCF_050270335.1 Streptomyces sp. NPDC059900 | reverse complement strand
GAGATTTCCCCGGCGCGGGGAAATCTTTCAGCCGTCCGGCGTTTGAGGACGCCCCCGCGCAGCGGGTTTTCGGGAAGGGGCGGGGTTGGGGACTGCTTACTGTTCCAGGCCCCAGCTATGGATCCGCCGGGGATGAATCCGGATCAGCTCCTCGCTGAAGTGAGGGCCCAACTCATGCGGCCCCGTGAGGAGTTCCGCGTCCCCGCGGATGTCGACGCCCCGCACCTTCCACGGCCGCTCGCTCACGATGTCGTCCACGACCAGCGACACCTTCGGGTTCTTCTGGAGATTGCGCCACTTCTTGGTGGTCCCCAAGGCATATCCCCCGATCAGGATCGTCCCGTCGTCCTGCGGAAAGAAGCCGACGGGATTCGCCTGCGGCTGCCCCGCCGCGTCCACGCTGGCCATCCGCCCAAGACGCTGCGACTTGAGGTACGCCCGCTCGGCATCGCTGAATTCGGTCATGGCGCGAGCCTCGCACGCGCACCCGTCCCACGCATCGGGCCCTGGCCCCGATGTCGCCCTAGGAGGTACCGGGAAGGCCCCACCGCGGAGCCTCCTCGTTCGGCTCGACCGGCGCGATCCGCAGGTCGGGACGGTCGCCCTCGGCGGTGATGAGCGCCGTCCCGCCCCGCCCGAGGGCGATCCGCACCGCGCCCCCGCCCGCGTCCTCGTACGAGAGGGGACGCCCCCGCCCGTCCCGTACCTCGATCGCCCCCGCGATCCCGTGCCGCACGATGCACGGCGCCCCCGCCTCGCTCACGAGCCGCACCCACCGGGTCGCCCCGCCCTCCCGCACGGCGCTGAGCAGAAACGCCCCCTGCGTACGGAAGTTGTGCACGGTGAGGTCCGACCACGCCGGCGGAAGCGCGGGGAAGACACGGATGACGTCGCCCCAGGACTGGCAGACCATGTCGTGCAGGGACTGGGCGGCGGAGAGCGGGGTCTCGATGACCGGGCCCGACTCCTTGTACATGGTGTTGGGCTGGATGAAGCGCGACATCAGCTGCCCGAGGTACTTCAGCGCGTCCTCGCCCTTGCCGAGCAGTGCCGACATCGACGCGGCGCCCGTGAACGTATAGCCCTGCAAGGCACCCTCGAAGCCGACCCAGTGCGCCAAGGACCGCTCGATCAGGGCGCGTTCGTCCGCGGTGCGGCCCGTCACCTCGTACAGCGGGTACACCGCGAGCAGGTGGGAGTAGTGCCGGTGCGACTTGGCGAAGGGGATGTCCGCGCCGATCATGTACCCGTTCGCGTCGGTCGGGTACGCCGTCAGCCTGCCCAGCACATCGCGCCAGCGCGGGGCCAGGTCATCGTCCGTGCCCAGGATTTCCGCCGCTTCGATCAGCGTGCGGCAGCCCCACGTCAGGAGCATCAAGTCGTAGTTGCAGTCGCGCGAGTTGCCGCCGTACTCGGGGGAGTAGGTCGCGGGAAGGTGCAGTTTGCCGTCCGGGCCGGGCTCCAGGAAGTGCAGGTAGTACGTGACCGCCTTGCGCAGGAGGGGGAACAGGACGTCGCGCAGGATGGACTCGTCCATCGTGTGGCGGTAGGTCAGCCAGACGTTGTGCAGCGCCCAGGTGAGGTTGCCGACCTCGGGGGTCGGCGGGTCCTGGCCGGGGATGCCGACTCCGTAGCCGCCGTCCGTCACCGACGCTCCGTTCACCAGGGACGGGTCCGTGGTGCGGGGGATGCCGAGGGAGTCGGCGCGGTAAGGGGCCGCCATCTCCTTGGTGAGGTTGGACCGGAACTCGCTCAACGCGCGCGTGACGGCGTCGAGTTCGATGTGATTGGAGCCGTGGATCAGCCAGTACTCCAGCTGGACGTTCAGGTTCCACCAGGTGTTGGGCCAGGGCGTCGGCTCCAGCCAGGGGCCGCAGGTCGCCATCACGGGGGCGTCGCGGCGGGCCGCAGCCGCGGTCTTGTAGAGCTGGATCCAGTAGAAGCGCTGCATCCGGGCGTCGGGCAGCGACAGGAAGCTCTTGCGGTAGTACGCGTGCCACCACGCCC
>NZ_JBNNJZ010000950.1:830-2008 GCF_050270335.1 Streptomyces sp. NPDC059900 | reverse complement strand
CGACGAGTTCATGGCTTCCAACCTGGCAGCGGAATATCTGGTTCAGGAGAGGGCTTTCCGGCCGCGTGACTGCGCCCGGCCCCACCCCAGCTCCCTGCGTCAGAACCCGCGCACAGCAACCGGGCCCCGCAGCCTCACATCCGGGACCTGAGCACGTCGACCTCACAGCCCGGCGCCGACGGGTCGAAGCCGTGCTCGATCAGCCAGCGGACCCCCAGCAGGCTGCGCAGCGACCACCACGCGTGGATCACCTCGAGGTCGACGTCGGCGCCATATCCGGCGATGACGTCATCGAGGTGCTCCTCGTGTCCGAGGGTGAAGGTGGCGAGGTCGTAGAGGGCGTCGCCCTGGCCCGCCTCGGACCAGTCGATGATGCCGGTCACCTCGCCTTGGTCGACGAAGACGTGCGCGATCTGCAGGTCGCCGTGCGTGAACGCCGGAGTCCACGGGCGCAGCGCGGCCTCGGCGACCTGGCGGTTACGGGTGACCAGGTCGGCGGGCAGGATGTCGTGCGTCACGAGCCGCTCGCACTCGTCGTCGAGTTCCGCCGCCAGTGCGGTGATGCTGCGGCCGGCCCGTCCGGGCCGGGGCGGCAGCGGCGCGTCGTGCAGCTTGCGGATGGCGGCGCCCGCCGCGGACCACGCCGCCGGTGACCCGGTCGACGGCCCGCCGAGGCGGCCGAGCGTCGTCCCCGTGAGCGCGGCGATGGCGAGGACGGGCGGTTTGCGCCACAGGACCTGCGGGGTCGGCACCGGTGCGAGGGACATCGCCTCGACCTCGGCGTCGATGCGCGTCTGGTCCGCGTCCACTTTCAGGAACACGTCACCGACGCGCAGGGTGGCGCGCTCGGAATGGGCGACGACGACTTTGACCTCATCCATGGGTGATTAGTATCCCCTGGGTGATCGCCCACGTCGCCGGGTTTCTCACCTGCGGCGATGCGACGAGGAGAACGACGCGGAGAGAGTTGTCCGCCGGGGCCCGGGGCCGTGCGCTCCCGGGCCCCGGCGGACAGCGGTGTGCTGTGTGCTGTGTGCCTACAGCGCGGGGTAGGCGTTCTTCATGAGCTCCTGGAACTGGGCGGAGAACCAGTGGCCGGACACCGGCGCGTCGGGCAGCGCCCCGGACATGTGGTTGTTGTTGCGCGGGTTACCGGTGTACGTCGGGTCGCACATGCG
>NZ_JBNNJZ010000950.1:0-820 GCF_050270335.1 Streptomyces sp. NPDC059900 | reverse complement strand
GAAGCCCTTGCCCTCGTCGTTGTCGATGGCCTTGCTCGACCCGTCCGACTCCCCCGGCGGCTTCATCCACACATAGGCGTCGATCCCGGTGGCCGGGTTGGCCTGCGGCCGCTCGCCGAGGCCGGCGCCGGACTGGTTGCACCAGTTGCCCAGGTGGATGCGGCGGTCGTAGCGCCCGCCGTCCACGTAGGTGTCGACGCTCGTGGTGGCGCCGGGCCCGGCGGGCCGGGCCGTGCCGCCCCAGCCGTTGCGGGAGGTGTCGATCAGCATGCCGAGGTTCTGGTCGAAGCCGAGCGAGACCAGCTTGGTGCGCATGGCCTGGGCGTACGACAGTTCGTCGGTGTAGCGGTTCCAGTCGACCCACTTGGACTCGCGCACCGACTTGCCCGCGACGGTGTCGCCGATGGCGAAGTTGTTCTCCTTGAGTGCGCTGTAGTTGGCCGTGTTCACGATGAAGCCGTGGACGTCGGACAGCTTGGCGCCGTTGCCGGTGGCGGTCGTCTTGAACAGGTCGGCGGAGGCGCCGAAGTTGTCGTCCCAGCCGAGCCAGCCGTGGTGGCCCGCGTCGATATAGTTGTAGACGTTCTTGACGTCACCGAGCTTGTCGAGGGCGTAGGCGACGCCCTTCTGGTAGTTGCCGTTGGCCTTCATCACGTCGCAGTTGGGTGTGGCCGTGGGGCGGCCGGAGACGTTGGTGATGAGGTTGGGCAGCGAGTCGATCTCGATCGTGGTGACGATGCGCAGGCCCGCGTACTTGGGGTCGGCGAGGGTCGCGGCGATCGGGTCGATGTAGTCCGTATTTTACTTGTCGATCAACCTT
>NZ_JBNNJZ010000949.1:0-2009 GCF_050270335.1 Streptomyces sp. NPDC059900 | reverse complement strand
GATCACCCCGACCACGCCCAGCGGGTGCCAGGTCTCGGCTAGCCGGTGGCCGGGGCGCTCGGAGGCGATGGTGCGGCCGTAGAGCTGGCGGGAGAGCCCGACCGCGAAGTCACAGATGTCGATCATCTCCTGGACCTCGCCCAGCGCCTCCGAGCGGATCTTCCCCGCCTCGATGGTGATCAGATCGGCCAGGTCGCTCTGGTGCTCGCGCAGCAACTCGCCCAGGCGGCACACCAGTTCGCCCCGGCGCGGGGCGGGCGTGGTGCGCCAGGCGAGGAAGGCCTCGCGGGCGGCGGCCACGGCGTCCCGGGTGTCGGCGGAGGTCGCCGCGCCCAGGCCGAACAGGTCCTCGCCGGTGATGGGCGTGCGCGCCCGCAGGCCGTTGCCCTCCGGGACGCTCACGCCGACGCGCCGCAGGCTCGCGCGCGCCCGGGTGCGCAGGTCGTCGGTGGTGGGCAGGGCGGTGGTGCCGGTCATGGTGCTCCCTGAGTCGAGGTGCGGGCGGGGGTGGAGGAGTCAGCGGTGCGTGCCGTCGAGGTCGAGGCCCAGTTCGCGGCCGGCCACCGCGATCGAGAGGTCCTGCTGGCGCTCGTACAGGGCGTACGGGTCGAGGACCTCGCGGCCGATGGCGCCGGAGAGCCAGTCGCTGTCGTACGCGGTGCCTTCCTGACCGGTGTTGCGGGAGCCCTCGCCGCTGAGGTTGGACTGGAAGATGCCCGCGGCGGAGCGCGGCAGGAAGTCCTCGTAGACGACGGGTTCGGCTTGCACCCAGCCCTGGCTCTCCAACTCGGCGATGCCGGAGGGAGGATGTGTCCCGTCGCGCGGGCGTTCGGGTGCGGCGCGGTAGGTGAAGTAGGCCAGGTCCTGCGCGGCGAGTTCGCGCTCGGTGGCGGGGACGTGCGCGGCCCACACGGTGCGGGCCAGTTCGGTGCGGTCGGCCGCCGGGTGCCGGGCTGCCTCGTCGTCGACGAGGGTGAGCAGGCGGTCGTAGAGGGCGCGGCCCGCCGGGGTGAGGGCGATGCCGCGGGCTTCGACCTCGCCGAAGCGCACGCGCAGGGCGCCGCGGGTGATGCTGCCGTCCGGGCGGCGCTGGGCGCGCGGTTCGGCCAGGGCGCGAAAGGACGTCTGGCGCAGCAGCAGATCGGGGCCCTTCCAGCCGGGCGGGCCCTGGATGGTGTCGATCATCTCGATGCCGCGGTCGGTCATCCGCCGGTAGAGCTCGTCGATGTCCAGGACACGCGGGGTGAGGTGGTTGATGTGGGTCGAGCCGACGCCGCCGATGTCCGCGGCGACCGCCGAGACCCGCTCCAGCTCCTCGTACCAGGCCTGGTCGATCGGCTCGGCGGACAACTCGAAGGCCCGGACGGCGAGATGGAGGAAGCGCATGGCCTGGGCCTCGGGGAGTTCACGTTCGGCCTCGGCCCGGTCGGCCAGGTGCAGCAGCTCCGGCGGGAACAGCTCACGCCCGGCGAGGAACGTCTCCAGGCGCGAGCGCAGGCCGGCGTCGAAGAAGCGCGGGTCCGCGGGCGTGAGCAGCGAGGTGAAGACACGGAAGGGATTGCGCGCCAGCTCCTCGGGTTCCACCGGCCGGAACGCCGTGGACACGACGGGCACCGCGCTCGCGGCGGCCTCCCGCAGGTCGTAGAAGCCGACCGGGCGCATGCCGAGCGCACCGAAGATCCTGGCGACGTCGCGCAGTTCGGCGGGGGTGCCCACGCGGATGGCGCCGTGCCGCTCCGCGGTGACGCGGCTGATGGAGCCGAGGCGTTCGGCGTCGGCGCCCCGCGCGCGCAGGGTGTCCGCGTTGACCTCGTGCGAGACGTCCACGAGCGTGGTGTAGGCGGGGACCTCCCGCCCGTACATCTCCGAGAGCCGTACGGCGAAGGCGGCCCGCAGCTGCCACTGGCTGATCATGGAAAGTCTGCCTTTCGAACGGTCGGATTCGGCCTGTCGGGTCGGGCATTTCGGATTCTGTAGAGGCCGGCGGTCGCATAGTGTATGTTTCATAT
>NZ_JBNNJZ010000948.1:0-2016 GCF_050270335.1 Streptomyces sp. NPDC059900 | reverse complement strand
GCTTCGAGCTCTACCAGCACTGGTACATGGGCGCGATGGCGACGCCGCGCACCGCGGGACACACCGGCTTCACCGGCACCTCCCTCGTCCTGGACCCTACGACCGACTCCTTCCTCGTCGTGCTCGGTAACTCGGTGCACCCGGTGCGCAGCTGGCGCTCCGGCTCGGCCCCCAGGGTGGCGGCGGCGAATCACATGGCACGCGCCGTTCCGGTACACCCCGCGCGGGGACGCACCGCCTGGTTCTCCGGCATGGCCAACGCGGCATCGGCCACCCTGACCCTGCCGCCGCTCACCCTCACCACGGAGCGGGCAAAGCTGCGCTGCGAGCTGTGGTGGGACACCGAGCCGGGTTCCGACCAACTGCGCCTGGAATCCTCGCGGGACGACGGCGCGACCTGGCAGCCGGTGCCGTTCACGACGCGGCACCGCGGCTCCGATCCCCGCCCGCACCCCGACGGCACCGCATCCGGCTGGTCCGGGCGCGTCTGGCACCGCCTCACCGCCGACCTCTCCGGCCTGCGGGGCCGGCCGGTGCGGCTGCGCTGGCGCTACGCGACCGACCAGCTCTACGTGGGGCGCGGCGCGTACGCCGACGGGCTGCGGGTCGAGGACGGCGGCCGTACCGCCTTCGACGAGGCACGGCCCGCCGACGCGGCCCGCATCGAGGCGGTGGGCTGGGCCCCCTCGGCCGACTGAGGCAGCGGCGGGGCCCTACTCCCCCAGCGCGGCCATGGCCGCGTTGTGCCCGGGAATGCCGCTGACCCCGCCGCCGCGCACGGCACCCGCCCCGCACAGCAGGACGTTGGCGTGCCGCGTCTCCACGCCCCAGCGCCCGGTGCCCTCCTGCGCGTACGGGAAGGCCAACTCGCGGTGGAAGATGTTGCCGCCGGGAAGGCGCAGGTCGCGTTCGAGGTCGAGGGGGGTCTTGGCCTCGATGCAGGGGCGCCCGTCCTCGTCGGTGGCCAGGCAGTCGGCGAGGGGCTCGGCCAGGTGCGCGTCCAGCTGCGCCAGGGTCGACTTCAGGAGTTCGGCCCGTACGGCGTCGTTGTCCCGGGCGAAGAGGCGGGCGGGCGTGTGCAGGCCGAAGAGGGTGAGGGTCTGGCAGCCGCGCTCCACCAGTTCGGGGGCGAGGATGCTGGGGTCCGTGAGCGAGTGGCAGTAGATCTCGGACGGCGGTGCGGCGGGCAGCTCACCGGATGCGGCCCGGGCGTACGCGGTGGCCAGTTCACCGTAGCCCTCCCCGATGTGGAAGGTCCCGGCGAACGCCTCGTGCGGGTCGACGGAGGTGTCGCGCAGCCTCGGCAGCCGTTCGAGCAGCATGTTGACCTTGAGCTGGGCGCCTTCGGCGGGAGCGGGCGGTGTGTCGCCGGTCAGTGCGGCGAGCTCCTGCGGCGACGCGTTGACCAGGACGTGCCGTGCGGCGACGGTGGATTCGCCGCCGGGCGTGCGGTAGGTGACCTCGGCGCTCCGGCCGTCCGACTCGATCCGGGTCACCTCGTGGTCCGTGGCGAGTTCGGCGCCCGCCGCGCGGGCCGCGTTCGCGAGGGCGCCGGTGAGCGCGCCCATGCCGCCGACGGGCACGTTCCAGTCGCCGGTGCCGCCGCCGATGACGTGGTAGAGGAAGCAGCGGTTCTGCCGCAGGGACGCGTCGTGGGCATCGGCGAACGTCCCGATGAGGGCGTCGGTGAGCACCACGCCGCGCACCAGGTCGTCGTGGAACCGTTCCTCGATGGCGACGCCGATGGGCTCCTCGAAGAGCACACGCCAGGCGTCCTCGTCGCCGATCCGCTCGCGCAGCGCCTCGCGCGTGGGCAGCGGCTCGGTGAGCGTGGGGAACACCTGCTCGGCGACCTGCCCCGTCATGGCGTAGAACTCCCGCCACGCCTCGTACTCCCGCGGGCCGCCGGTGAGCCGCTCGAACGCGTCCCTGGTGCGTGCCTCGCCGCCGCCTACGAGCAGCCCGGCCGGGCGCCCGTCGCGCTCGGTCGGGGTGTAGGAGGAGACGGTGCGGGTG
>NZ_JBNNJZ010000947.1:0-2025 GCF_050270335.1 Streptomyces sp. NPDC059900 | reverse complement strand
CGGCGGACCCCGGCCTCGACACCATACGGGTCGTGCAGGAACCCGCCCGCCGGCCTGCGGCGGGCGGGGCTGCCCGGTCCTAGTCCCTGTCAGTCCCGGTCAGTCCCGCGGAAGCAGCGGGCCCAGCGGCCCGAGGTCCAGGTTCAGGTCCTCGGGCTTGAGGCCGTAGCGCTCGCGCAGTTCGGCCATGCGGTCGTCGAGGAGCATCAGGGTCAGACCGATGCGCTCCTCCTGGTCCTCGTCCAGCTCCCCGGTGTCGAAGCGGCGCACGGCCTGGCGCTCCATGAGCTGACGCAGCAGTTCCACGACGGTCAGGACCAGCTTGATCAGGTCGCGTTCCACCGTGTCCGGTTCGAGCTCGAGCCGGTTCTTTCCCGCCGCCCGCTCGCCCGTGATCTGCTCGCCCGTCATCTGCTCCCCCCTCGCCCGCTCGTTCACAACAACTCCTCGAAGGGGGAGGGAACTTGCTCGTTCACCGAGCTGATCAGCGCGTTCAGGTCGATACGGACGAGATCGACGTCTGCGATGCGCAACGTGAGGTCGCCGGTGATGACGACCCCGCCCGCGAGCAACCGGTCGAGCAGGTCGACCAGGGCGACCTCCCTGCGTTCGACGACTGTCACAGCCCCGCCTCTCCCGCCGCGCCGCCCGCGGCGTCGTCACCCTCGGCCTCCAGGCCCGCGAAGGAGTAGGCGGCCCACGGCCCGGTGAGTTCCACGCGCAGGACGGACTCCTCGCCCTTGACTCCTTCGACCAGTTCCGCGAAGGCCTCCGACTCCGAACGCGGCACCAGATAGGACGCGTTGAGTACGTTGCGGCCCGATTGCCGGGAGAGCGCGGAGTTCTGGGGCGGGTGCAGCCGTGCGTCCTCCGCGTTCTCGCACAGCAGGCCGTGCAGCCGGTGCGCGAACTTCTCGGCGCTCTCCCACATCTCTTCGTGGGCCCTGTTGCGCTGACGCCGCTGGCGCAGGTAGTCCCTGCCGCTCACGGCCTTCTCCGGCTCCTGTGCCGGGCCGGCGGTCTCCGCTTCCGCATGGATCTTGACGCCCCATTCCACCCGGCCGTCGAGCCGGTCGAGCGTCCGCCGGAAGGAGCTCTCCCGCTCCTCCATCATCGCGCGTACTCCCGCGTCGTCCCGGAACACGGTGGCGAGCCGCAGCGGCAGCGGCGTGGTGACGGCGGTGAGCGCGTCGATCACGGCCTGGTGGGCGCGTGCGGTCGCGCTCAGCCAGTCCAGGTCCTCCAGATGGCGCCGGAGCGGCTCCTCGGCGAAATCCGCTTCCGGCACCGTGCCGACCACGGCGATCAGACCGTGGTGCGACAGCTGACCGGGAGGCGCACCGTCCACCCCGGTCACCTGCGCCTGGAGCGCGGCGTCGAAGGGGCGGCAGATGGCGTAGACGTACCGCAGTCCGCTCATGTGCTTTCCTCCGCCTTGCTCTGCTCCGTCTTGCTCTGCTTGGCCTTGCTGCCCCGACCGGTGCCGCTCTGCTCGCTCCGGCCCCGCTCCACCGTGCGGCGCTCGGTCGTGCCTTGCTCCAGTTCGGCGACCTGAGCACGCAACTCGGCGTTCTCCCGCGCCAGTTCATTGCGACGCGCGCCGGAGGACAGTGCCGGGTCGTCCTCCCACCAGTCGATCCCCATCTCCTTCGCCTTGTCGACGGAGGCGACGATGAGCCGCAGCTTGATGGTCAGGAGTTCTATGTCGAGCAGGTTGATCCGGATGTCCCCGGCGATCACGACACCCTTGTCGAGCACACGCTCCAGGATGTCGGCGAGGTTCGCACCGCCGCCCTGCCCGTACGGTTCGGGCATCCGGCTGGGCATCGTCATCGGCGACTCCCGCTCGCCGCGGGCTCTTCGTCGTACGTGGCGTCGTCTTCCTCTTCGCCCACGCCCTCGTCGTACTTCGCCTCTTCGCCGTCCTCGTGGTCCTCGTGCTCCTCTTCCTCTTCGTCCTCGTAGGACTCCTCGGGCTGCTCCTCGCCCTCCGCTTCCTCGTCCTCTTCCTCTTCCTCGTAGGAC
>NZ_JBNNJZ010000946.1:0-2032 GCF_050270335.1 Streptomyces sp. NPDC059900 | reverse complement strand
GGTGTCGGTCGCGCCGCCCCAGGCGTAGTACCAGGACATCAGATAGTGCGAGGCGTCCTTGCCGGTGCCGGCCGGGCAGGCCGTCGGCCCGGTGCAGTTGCCGACCTTCTTGAAGTACTTGTCGTACATCGAGTAGCGCAGGTAGTCGCCCATCTTGGCGGCCTTGCCGACGGTCGCCGAGATGTCGGAGCCCTTGCCCTGCTGCTTGGCCCACAGGCTGGCCCAGTAGGCGGCCTGCACCGCACGCGCGTCGGCGTCCGGGGCGTTGGTGAACTTCCACTGCTTGGCGTAGGAGGAGTCACCGGTGAACAGGTCCAGATACCCGTTCTTGCCGCCGTACTTGAAGGCGTCGCAGGTGGGCTGCGGCACCGTCTCCCACACCGACTCCTGCGCGCCGCGCTGGAAGGTGTTGATGTAGGAGGGGCCGGTGGCGGTCGGGCCCGCCTCGCACTTGCCGGGTTCGTTGCCGTAGCCGTAGACGTTGTCGACATCCTGCAGCCAGTGCATGCCGTAGATGTCGTCCGTGCCGTACGCGCTCTTCAGCTCCCCGGCGATCGGGTCGCTGCCCACGGAGACCGACGGGTCGAGCTTCGCCGGGTACTGGGAGGGCAGGTCGTGCTCGGGCGCGTACGTCGCGGGCTTGGAGGCGTTGTAGGAGGAGTTCGTCGGCTGGTCCGCGTGGGTGGGGATCATGTACTTCTCCATGATTTCCCACGCCCCGTTGAACTTCGACCAGTCGCCGCTGACCTTGCCGTACATCGCCTGGAGCCACAGCAGGTAGCTGTAGGCCTCCGACGTCGTCTCGTGGCCGTGGTCCGGCGCCTCGACGATCAGCGTCTCGACCGAGTGGTAGGGGACACCCTCCGGCGAGAAGTAGCCGTTCGCCGGGTTGGTGATCTTCCCGTAGAGGTCGAGGAAGCGGGCGTCGTACGTCTTGGACGCGGCGAGCTGCGTGACGGTGACCGCGGCCTTGGTGTGGCCCGGGGCCGTCACGCCGAAGGTGGCCGCGCCCGTGCCGGACGCGTCGGCCGCGATGGTCACCTTCTGTGCCGTGTTCCAGTTCGACGGCGTGAAGGTCAGGCTCGCGCCGGAGGAGACGGACAGGCCCGCATTTCCGCTCGTGCGGGCCGTCGTGACCGTGACGTTCGAGGCGGGCTGCGTGGACAGCTTCACGTCGAAGGTGCCGGACTTGCCCTGCTGGACGCCGAGTTGGGAGGGGGTGGCGACCAGGGCGGGCCCCGCCGCGACCGTGATGCCCGCGGGCGTCGACTCGCCGGAGGCGCCCTGGCTGTCGTACGCCTTGGCGTACAGGGAGTGCGTCCCGGCGGCCAGGGTGTCCGCGCTGAGCCCGTAGGGGGCGGTGGTGTCCGTGCCGAGCAGCGTCGTGTCGTCGTAGAACTCGACCTTGTCGATGCTCGCTCCGTCGGCCGCCGCGGCGGTGGCGGCGAGCGGGACGGCGTCGCCGGCCGAGTAGACCGCGCCGGCCTTCGGACTGGTGAGCACCGTGATCGGCGGCTGGTGGGCGCCCGCGCACGTGGTGCCGTTGACGGCGAAATCGGTGGGCGCCGAATTCGCGCCACTGTAGGTGAATTGCGCGCCTGCCGTGGCGGCGGCGCCGGGTGCGATCTTTGCGTTGTACGAAAGGCTCTTCGCGGTGATCGCTTTTCCGGACTGCGACCAGGTCGCGTTCCAGCCGTTGGCCAGTTTCTGGTTGCCGCTGTAGTTGTAGGTGAGGGTCCAGCCGTCGATCGACGCGGCGCCGCGGTTGGTGATCGTCAGATCGGCGGTGAAGCCGGAGCCCCAGTCGTTGGTCTTGTAGTCGACGCTGCATTCAACTGCCGCCGCATCAGCGGTAGTTGGCAGGGCGGTCAGGGTGGCGAGCGGTAGTGCCAGGGTGGCCGCGACAGCGGTCCACAGCCGCCGGGCCCGTCTTTGTGGCATGGCCCTGGTTCCTCCTTGCGGTTCAGGGAGCGAGGGGTGGAGTTGTGATGTGGCGTCACAACCTGTGAACCAGTGGGAGCGCTCCCAAGGA
>NZ_JBNNJZ010000945.1:0-2035 GCF_050270335.1 Streptomyces sp. NPDC059900 | reverse complement strand
CTGTAGCGCCGGTGACCCGCGTGGCTGCGCCCGACCGGCGCCAGCAGGCCGATCTCGTCGTAGTGGTGCAACGTGCGCACCGTGACGCCGGCGAACCCGGCGACCTGCCCCACGGTGTAACTCATCGATCTCGCCTTCCGTCGCGTACAGCGTGCAGCCTCACGCGACGTCAGGGTCAACTCATTGCATGGCGGAGGTCAGCTGTCACCCGTGTTCCACCCTCAGCGGTGCGAAGGCGATCCGGGTCAGGGAGCCGTCGTCCGCCCAGCGCACCTCGACGGTGTCCGCCGTCGCGCCCACCACGTTCGCCGCATCCGCCGCGCCCGCGGGTACCGACTCGGCGGTGAGGAGGGCGAGGGCCGCGAAGACCGCGGTGCCCTCCGCATCGGCCATGAGGCGGGGCAGGCGGGCCCACGGGGTGAACGCCGTGCCCTGAGGGGCGCGCTGTTCGTCCTGGCTGCTCCAGCCGTGCAGGGGGTGGAGCACGGAGAACAAGGGCTCCCCGGGCCCTGTCGCCCAGCCCGTGTGGGTGACGCGGGCGCCGTGCGGTGCGCCGACGACGCGGTGCACGCGCAGTTCGTACGGGCCCTTGGCCACCGTGACGCTCTCCACGCGCAGCCCCGGCACCATGGGCGGGCCGCTCACGAAGGCCGGGGTGTGCCAGGACGCGGCCCAGCCCCAGCCCTCGCCCTGGCCTGCGCCGAGGGGATGGATGCGGGGACGGGCGCTGGATATCCCGGCCACCTCGACCGCGAGGTGGTTGTCCGCGGTGTTGCCGCCGGCCGTGGGGCCGGTCCGGGTGGAGTAGGCCTGGCGGGCGTAGAGCGGGTCCTCGTGCGCCGCCGACTCGGCCTCGTGCGGGCGCGCGTGGTCGCTGCCGTGGTTGTGCAGCCGTACGATCCCGTCGGCCATGGTGCTCTGGACGAGGAGGCCGGGTGCGGGCAGCGCGAGGATGCGGTCGCGGCTCTCGCTGGGGGCGGGTTCCTCCGTGGCGGTCCACAGGGGGTGGTCGGCCGGTGCCAGGAGACCGACGAACGCCTTGGACGCCCAGTACGGCGACGCGGGTCCGGAGTAGGGCTGCAGGGTCGCGTCGTGCGGGCCGTGCCAGCCGAGGCCCAGCAGCCCGTCGGCGCCGACCGAGCCCCGGTCGAGGAAGTAGCGCAGGGATCCGCTGAGGAGGCGGCGCGAGGTGCCGGGGGTCAGGGGCGTGTGGCCGGTGAGCGCGCCCAGGGCCACGGACGCGCCCGCGGCGAAGCGGTAGGTCAGGGAGCGGCCGAAGTGGATCGGGGCGCCGTCGCCCCCGAAGAGCAGCCCGAAGCTCTCCAGGTGCTCGTGCAGGCGTGCGCCGTGCCGGGCCAGTTGGTCCCGGTCGTCCGCGAGGTGGGCGTCGAGCGTGGGGTACAGGTGCAGGGCCCAGCCGTTGTAGTGGTCGAAGGCGCGGCCGTCGCCGTCTGCGTACCAGCCCTGGCCGCGGTTCCAGGTCTCCAGGAGTTGCAGGGCCCGCTCGCGCGCCCGCGCCGTCTGCGCGTCGCCCCGGCCCACCGACTCCAGGAATCCGGCCACGGTGTAGGGGAAGAGGTACCAGTTGTTGGGTGCGGGGACGTGCCGGAGCGCGCCGCGCAGCCACTGTTCGGCGCGGTCCTGTACGTCGGTGTCGAGCCGGTCCCACAGCCAGGGGCGGGTCAGGCGCAGGCCGAGCGCGACGGACGCGGACTCCACCATCGGCTGGCCCTGGACGTGGTGGTCGAGGATCACCGGCCAGGACTCGGCGTCGTCACGGCCGGGTGTGCGGGTGCCCGCCGCAAGGCCCTGCGCATACCGGTCGAGCCAGCCGTGCGGGTCCTTGCCCCCGGCGCCCGCCACCCGGAACGCGGCGGCGAGCAGCGTGCGGGCGTATCCCTCGAGGCCGTCGGAGCGTACGCCTGACGCGGAGGGCCGGCCGGGCAGGTCGAGCAGGGCGCCGTGCGGGGTTGCCCACTTCCAGGCGGCGCCCAGGAGTCCGTCGGCGGCGGCCTCCCAGTGCTCGCGCGTGTAG
>NZ_JBNNJZ010000944.1:0-2036 GCF_050270335.1 Streptomyces sp. NPDC059900 | reverse complement strand
CGCCACGACCCCGCGCTCGAAGAGGTACTGGCAGGCCTCCTCCACCTCGACGTCGCCCGCCAGGGATGCCACGACGGGCTTCTCGATGCCGCGCTCGCGGAACTCCGCGATCACGCGTGCCGTCAGTTCGGCGAAGACCATGGGCGGGGTGACGATGGTGTGCCAGTAGCCCAGGACGAGCGCGTGAATGCGCGGGTCCTCCAGGCCGAGCCTGATCGTCGCCTCGTACGTCGACGGGGGTTCGCCCCCGGTGATGTCGACGGGGTTTCCCGCCGCCCCGAAGGGCGGGATGAACGCCCGGAAGGACGCGTCCAGGTCGTCGGGGATCTCCATGAGCCGCAGCCCGTTGTCGGTCACCGCGTCGGAGAGCAGCACGCCGGAGCCGCCCGCCCCCGTGATGATCACGATGTTGTCGCCCTGCGGGGTGGGGAGCACCGGCAACGCGCGCGCGTACTCCAGCATCTCGTTGAGCCCCGGCGCCCTGATGACACCCGCCTGCCGCAGGATGTCGTCGTACACCGCGTCGTCGCCCGCGAGCGCGCCCGTGTGCGATCCGGCGGCCTTCGCCCCGGCGGCCGTCCGTCCGGCTTTCAGGACCACGACGGGCTTCTTCGGGACGGTCGCCCGCGCGGCCTCCACGAAGGCGCGGCCGTCCTTGAGGTCCTCCAGGTGCATGGCGATGCACCGGGTGTTGGGGTCCTCGCCGAACCACGTGAGGAGGTCGTCCTCGTCCAGGTCGGACTTGTTGCCGAGCCCGACGATCGCCGAAACGCCCGTCTTCGTAGTGCGCGCGAAGCCGAGAATGGCCATCCCGATGCCGCCGGACTGACTCGTCAGGGCGACCCCGCCCTTGACGTCGTACGGCGTGCAGAACGTGGCGCACAGGTCCTGCCACGTCGAGTAGTAGCCGTAGATGTTCGGGCCGAGCAGTCGCACTCCGTGCCGCTCGCCGATCTGCACGATCTCGTCCTGGAGCGCCTGCTCGCCGGTCTCGGCGAACCCGGAGGGGATCAGGACGGCATTGGGGATGCCCTTGCGACCCACCTCCTCCAAGGCCGACGCCACGAACTTTGCGGGGATCGCGAAGACCGCCACATCCACCTCACCGGGAACGTCCGTGACACTCTTGTACGCCTTGCGGCCCAAGATGTCATCGGCTTTGGGGTTCACCGGGTGGATCTCGCCGGAGAAGCCGCCGTCGATGAGGTTGCGCATCACCGAGTTGCCGATCTTGCCCTGTTCGTTGGAGGCACCGATCACGGCGACCGAGCGGGGCTCCATCAGCCGCCGCATCGACGTGAGCATCTCCTCGCGCGTGTACGTACGGCGTGGTTTCGGCGCCCCTTCGGAGAGGATGACGCGGATGTCCGCGGCGATGGCCCCCTCCGGAGTGGCGATCACCGGGTTGAGGTCCACCTCGGCGATCTCCGGGAAGTCGGTCACCAGTTGCGACACCCGGCGTATCTGCTCGGCGACGGCCCACCGGTCCACCGCCGGCGCGCCCCGCACACCGCGCAGGACCTCGGCGGCGCGTATGGAGTCCAGCATCGAGGCGGCCTCGTCCGCGTCGACCGGCGCGAGGCGGAACGTGACGTCCTTGAGGACCTCGACGAGTACGCCGCCAAGACCGAAGGCGACGACCTTCCCGAACGTCGGATCGGTCACCGCCCCGACGATGACTTCCTGCCCGGCAGGCAGCAGCTCTTGTACCTGCACGCCCTCGATGCGTGCTTCCGGCGCGTACGCGCGCGCGTTGGCGACGATCTCGCAGAAGGCGGCCCGTACGTCGGTGGCGCCCTCCACACCGACCATGACGCCGCCCGCGTCGGTCTTGTGCAGGATGTCGGGGGAGACGATCTTCATGACGACGGGCCCTTCGAAGCGGGCGGCGTGCGCCACCGCCTCGTCCACGTCCGTCGCCAGCTCCTCGCCCGGTACGGCGATCCCGTAGGCGTCCGCGAGGATCTTGCCCTCCGGCGCGGTCAGCGAGGTGCGTCCCTCGGCGCGCACGGTGTCGAGGAGCGCACGCACCGTCC
>NZ_JBNNJZ010000943.1:0-2038 GCF_050270335.1 Streptomyces sp. NPDC059900 | reverse complement strand
GCGACATCCAGTGCCGTGCTGACGTCGGGCGGCGTCGTGCTCACCATGCTCGGCCTCGACAGCCGCCTGTACTGGACCCATGCCCAGCGCGGAGGGGGCCGCCTGGCTCCCTGGCAGCCGGTGAAACCCACGAAGGCCGGGAGGTCGAAGGCCTGATGCGGATGCCGATGCGGATGCCCGCCGCCGACCCGCCCGCCCTGCGACACCCGCGGGACAAGCCCGGGACCCCCAACCCGCACGACGCGCGCGACCCGTTCTTCGACAACGCCAAGTTCCTGCTGATCGTCCTGGTCGCCCTCGGCCACTCCTGGGAACAGATCGACAACGACACGCATGTGCTGCAGGCGGTCCACACCCTGGTGTACGCCTTCCACATGCCGGCGTTCATCTTGCTGTGCGGCTACTTCTCGCAGCGCTTCACCGGCCGCCCCGACCAGGTGCGCCGCCTGATCGAAGGGGTGCTGATCCCCTACCTCCTGTTCGAGGCGGCCTACTCCGCCACCTACAGCGCGGTACGGGGCGAGCCCTTCGCCTTCACGCCCACGGAACCCACCTACCTGTGCTGGTTTCTCATCGCGCTGTTCCTGTGGCGGCTGAGCACACCCCTGTGGCGGGCGATCCGCTATCCCGTGCCGGTCGCTGTCCTGCTCTCCCTGGCGGCGGGCCTGACGACGATGAGCTACGACCTGGCGCTTCCGCGCGTGCTGATGTTCCTGCCCTGGTTCGTCCTGGGCCTGCACCTGCGCCCGGAGCACTTCGCCCTGCTGCGCACGAAGGCCGCGCGCCGCTGCGGTGTGGCGGCACTGGTCTGCGCGGGGGCGGCCGCGTACCTGTGGATCCAGGCACCCGACGAGCACTGGCTGTCCATGGACGCCGGCTACACGCAGCTGGACGTGGGGTGGCCGCTGTATCTGGCGGTGCGCGTCGGTCTGTTCGCGCTCAGCGCGGTGCTGGTGGCCGCGTTCTTCGCCTGCGTGCCACGGCGCCGTACGGTCTTCACCGCGCTGGGCGCCGCCACGATGTACCCCTATCTCCTGCACGGCCTGCTGATCCGCGCGGGCGAGGCCGCGGGCCTGTACCCGCTCCTGAAAGATCTGGGCACACCCGGCCAGCTCCTGCTGACAATCGGCGTCATCAGCATGGTGTTCCTGCTGTCGACTCCCCCGGTACGCAAGCTGTTCCGCCCGCTGGTGGAACCCCGGCTGCCGCGGGTGATCGTGCCCGAAGGCGAGCGTGCGAAGTAGCCACGACCCGGCGTGCACACCCCCACACGCGGCGGGCGCGAAGACGGCCAACCCGCTCAAGCAGCGCTAGGCAGCGTTTGGGATGTGGTCACAGCGACTGCCGTACAAGGTGAGTTGGACGGTCTGGTACCGGTCGCGGTCGACGCTGGGTGGGCGCCCGCCCGGGCAGAGCCCCGACGGAACCGGTCTTCGGCCTGGTCACGCTTCTCCGGGATGGTGTGCGGGATCTGCCGGCGGCGCAGGTAGGCACGGATGGCACGGGAGGAGTACGCACGGTCGGCGATCACATGCCACGGCCTGGTCCGCATACGCCCTTTGGCCTGGAGTTCTTCCAGAACGCGAGCCCGGATGCCGTCGATCTGCCAGCGCCGGAGAACCGAGTACGCCGTCTCCCACGGCCCGTATCGCCCGACGACATCACGCCACGGCGGGCCGGTCCGGGCCCGCCACCAGATTCCGTCGAAGACCTGCCGCCGGTCCCTCGGCGGCCGCCCCACCTTCGGTATCGACGGCAACAGCGGCTCCAGCCGCTCGCACCGGCCGTCTGCCCGGTCCCCACGAACCACACCAAGAGCGTTCCACGGGCTTGACCGACGCCACAAGCACGTGTCAGGGCACTTTCTCGTCTGTCTCTGCTTCGTCATCCGAGCCGTACATCTCGACCAGCAGGCGCTGACGCGCCCCCTTCAAGCATTCGTCGTAGTCCGGCATGAAGACTTCAGCGAGCGTCGTTTCCAGCGCCCCGGAGATTGTGTAGATCGGAGACCAGACTGCTCGGTCCGTCTTCAGTAGGT
>NZ_JBNNJZ010000942.1:0-2039 GCF_050270335.1 Streptomyces sp. NPDC059900 | reverse complement strand
CTTCGCCGGTCAGCGCCCCGCCCTCGGACCACCCGGCAACCACCACTGCCCCAGCCCCGGGTCCGGGCCGCCGCCCGGCCCCGGGGTTTTGTTGTCCTCCTGCTGTCTGCGGGCGGGCGCGCTCAGGCCGGTGCCTGTCCCGCGGCCGCCCGCACGGCCACCCGGGGCGGCCCGATCACGCTCCTGACACGGGCGGGAGGCGAGAGCAACGGCCCCCGGCGCGGATCAACTGTGCGCCGGTGCGGCCCTGCGCACCTGCAGCACACTGCCGTCCAGGGGCAGCGGTGCCACGTCGACCAGGGCGAGGCCCGCGTCGGCGAACAGCCGGGCGTAGTGATCGGCGCGCCTTTCCTGTCCGCCGACGTTGCACATCATGTGCAGGTCCCAGGCCGTGGCCAGCGAGGGCGAGCCGTCGGCGGGCAGGACACGTTCGACCACGAGCAGATCGGCGGTGGCAGACATGGCGCGGGCGCAGTGGCGCAGGATCTCGCGGCAGCGCTCGTCGTCCCAGTCGTGCAGGACACGGGACAGGACGTAGACCTCGCCGCCCGATGGCACGTCGGCGAAGTCGCCTGCCCGCAAGGTGCACCGCTGCGTGTGCCCGGCCGCACCGAGCAGGCGGCGGGCGGCTTCGATCGTGTGCGGGCGTTCCAGCAGGAGGCCGTGCAGGCGGGGATGGGCGGAAAGGATTCGGCAGAGCAGTTCGCCGTTGCCGCCCGCGATGTCGACCACGGTGGCCCCGTCGGCCGCCGCGGCCAGGATCGGGTGGGCGGGCAACGGGTCGAACATCCTCGAACCGGCGGCCATCGACTGGTCGAAGAGTTCGGCGAGTCGCGGATCACGGGCGAAGTGCTCGAAGTGGTGGGCGCCAAAGCGCTGTTCGAAGGCGACCTGCCCGGTGCGCACGGTGTGCTCGAGCCCGGCGAAGGACTCGTAGAACACTCCCCCGTACATCAGCGCCAGCGCCCGCATCGACCCTTCGGTGTCCGTGCGCAGCAATGCGCCGGTGTGCGTCAGCCGGTAGCCGTCACCGTCCTGGCTGACCACACCGAGCATCGCGAGGTAGCGCAGCAGGGTGGCCAGGTTCGCCTCGCACGCACCGACCTGTCGCGCCAGCTTCGCGATGCTCACGCTGCGCTGCGCGTCCATCGCCTCGGCCACCTCCAGCCGTGCGAAGGCGGCCAGGGCCTGCGTCGTCCACGCCCCGGTCAGCAAGCGCAGCATGTGCTCGGCGGGCTGCCCCTTGCGGTGTTCGTCCAGGTGCGCGGCCAGCAGGTCACGGTAGTCACCGGGGACATACAGCTCGACGCGCCGGTAGCCCGCCTTGGCCTGCGCGGGCGCGGCGAAGTAGAACACGGTGCCGTTCTCGTGCGGGTTGTAGCCACCGCCGTCGGGCGTGGCACCGTAGCGTCCCAGGGCCGCGCACAGGCCGCGCAGCACCAACGGGTCCGCTGCCGTGACCTCGAAGGCGACATGCGCCTCGTGCTGCTGGGCGCGCTCGTGCGCGGCGAGCGCCTCCAGGGACGAGCCCGGCGGCACGGTCAGCGCGAACACCTCGACCATGCGCCGCGTGCCGTCCGGGCAGTCCACCGCGGGGCGCAGGATGCCGACGCTCAGGTCCGCGGCACACCGCTGGTGGCGCAGGGCCAGGCGTTCGCGCACGATGACGCTGGGCTGCGGCGGCGCCTCCACGACCAGACCGCACTCGGTGATCATGGCGTGCAGGGCCGTCTCGTCCGCCGGGAAGACAAGGAGCGCAGCGTGCGAGAAGTCGCAGCGTTCGGCCAGCGCCCGCAGCTCCGGGCCGTCCAGCCCGGGCAGCAGGAGCGACAGCAGTGCGGCGGTGTCCTGCTCCTTGACGAAGTCGACCGCCGCGCGCAGGCGAGACGTATCGCCCGACAATGTCGTGATCATTGCGGGGAGTTCCTCATTCCGGGTTCAACGCGTGCGCACGAACGTACGCACACGGACATACGCGCACGGATGTACGCGGGTGAAGAGGGTTCGGGGCAGTGGGGGGCTACACGCCCACGTAGTGC
>NZ_JBNNJZ010000941.1:1593-2040 GCF_050270335.1 Streptomyces sp. NPDC059900 | reverse complement strand
GGTAAGTACAGGGCCGGCCCGCGGCGCCGGTCGCGCTCGTGGCCGTTGCCGGGGTGGAGGTGACGGGGCGTCCTCAGCGGGCGGCGGCGTAGGAATCCACCACGAACTTGATGACGCGGTCCTGCAGTTCGGCCCCTGCCGCGCCCGCCCGCTTGATCATGCTCGTTCCGTGCCATTCGCCCTTCTGGATGACCAGTTCCTTCTTGCGGGCAACGGAGGCCGCGTAGACCTCGCGGACCTGCTTCTCCGCGTTGCCTTGCATGTCACCGGGCGACACCACGAGAAGCGTCGGAACGCTCAGCTTCCTCACCGCCGCCACGCCGTCCACCCCGCCGCACCGGGCAGGCGAGGACATCATCAACAGGCCCACCACCCGCAAGGGCGTATCGCCCCCGGCGACCGATGCCGTCGTCCCCCCGCACGACGCCCCCGCCAGGAACACCCTCT
>NZ_JBNNJZ010000941.1:0-1583 GCF_050270335.1 Streptomyces sp. NPDC059900 | reverse complement strand
TCTTGGCGCCGACACGGCGCAGTTCCGCCAGTCCGGCACGGGCATCCCGGTCGATGTGCTCGTTGTCGGCCACTTCCTCGGACGCACCGTGATTGCGGTACTCGGGGATCACCACGTGGTAGCCGCGCTTGGCCAGCTGCCGCCCGATGTCGACGAACGAGCAGATGCTGTAGCCCTGTTCGTGATCCAGCAGAACGCCGTCGGGCCCCTCCCCCAGGACCAGTGCCGACAGATGCACCTTGTCGCTGGTCGTCAGCGTGGTGGCTTTGTTCCGCAGGTCCTTGGGCACGCACGTGTTGACGCGGTGCCCCCGTGCCGTGCGCACCGCGGTGTCGGGCCAGCTCGGCTTGTACGAGACCGGCTCATGGTCCGGCGGCGGCGCGGGGGCGCTGCTCCGCGCCCCGGAGGGCACCGGCGCGGTAGATGCCGCGGCTTTCGCTTCCGGGTTGTGCCCGGACTCGTCGGCCGGGCTTGCGCAACCCGACACCAGGCCCAGACACACCAGCGCGGCAGCAGCGGCAACTCTGACTTTCAGCACGGTCTTCCTCAGGTCTCGCATCCGGCCGCGACGTGTCCCGCGTATGCCGGACACGCACGGTCCGCACCAGGGCGGAACATCCCTTACGCCTTGACAGACGTGCGGCCCTGCCCGGGGTTGCAGGCCGCGACGATCAATGTTCCGGAAGCGGGAGACGGACGGGCCACGCCACATCCGCACCCGCACCCGCACCCGCACCCGACGGTGAACTGCAACCTGTCGGCGTCCCACACGTCCTTCCTGGTAGAGGACACCTCTTGAACGCCCCGAACCGCTCGATTCACGCAACAGGTTGACGTATATGCCAGAAATGACCCGCCGGGGAGTTATCCGCGGCAGCAACCCGACGTCTCCACGGCGCCCCGGGCCGGATGACAACCGACACGCCCATCGTCAGCACGCCACCACCCCGCCCGTTCGGACAGGGCGCTGATGGCTGCCGTTTTCGCCTGTGAAGGCGCCCTCCCGCGCAGCCGGTGGCGAGGGCTCCTGGCCCGCCTCTTCCCTGACCGCAACAGAGCGGACCTCAAGGGCCGGCTGTCCGCCACAGCGCCGGAAGGCACAGCGTGGGAAGAAGTCGACAAGCTGTACCGCCACCGCAGGCTCGACCTCGTGCGCCTGGCCGTCCTCCTGGTCGACGACATCCCCACCGCCGAGGACGTCGTCCAGGAAGCCTTCGCCGCCCTCTACCGACGCCACGCCACCTCGCTCGACCCCATCGCCGACCCTGAGGCCTACATACGGCGCAGCGTGGTCAATACCTCCAGGGACGTGCTGCGCAGGAGGCGCACCGTGCGCGCCTACATCCCCCCGCGCATCCTGCCCGCACCACCACCGGAAGAAGAGATCCTCCTCAGGGAAGAACACCAGGAAGTGCTGCGCGCACTGCGACTGCTCACCGTGCGCCAGCGGGAGGTCCTCGTCCTCAGGTACTGGTCGAACATGTCCGAAGCGGACATCGCAGCAACCCTGGGCCTGTCCCGGGGTGCCGTGAAGTCCACGGCGAGCCGGGCGCTGACGGCTCTGGCCAGAAGACTCAAGGAGC
>NZ_JBNNJZ010000940.1:0-2050 GCF_050270335.1 Streptomyces sp. NPDC059900 | reverse complement strand
CCCTGGGCCGCCGATGGGTCTTCCTGCTTCCCACCCTGGTGGTGGCCGCCCTGGCCATCGCCGCCCAATGTGCCCTTCCCCGGCGCAGTTCGCCCGGTGTGCGACGGGCAGGACGAGAAACGCTGGAGTGGCGCGGCGCGCTCTTGCTGACCGTCGCTCTGGGCACGCTGATGTTCAACCTCTCGCGGATCCCCCGCACCGGATGGCTGACCACCGAGTCCTTGACGCTGTTCACCGTCATGCTCGTCAGCGGAGCCTGCTGGGTCGCCGCGGAGCGACGGGCCACGGCACCCCTGATCGGGCTCCGCCTCCTCGGGCGCCGCGGCGTGTGGAGTTCTGCCGTGGTCGCCGCGGTCCTGGGCGCGGGGTCGGCCGTCCCGGCATACCTGTTCCCGCAGTTGCTAGCGATGCCGTCCCAGGTGGCCGGGTTCGGTTTCACCGCCTCGGCCAGCCAGGTCAGCCTGTACCTGTTCCCGGCCTATCTCTGCGCCATGTTCGTCGGACCACTGTCCGGACAGCTGGTCCGCTGGTGCGGATCCCGTGTGGTCGTCGCCGCCGCGCTGCTTGTCACGGCCGTCGGACTGCTCTTCGCCGTGGCCTGGCACAGCGCTCCCTGGCACGTCGTGCTCGGCTTGGTCGTGGCGATCGGGATCGGCGTGGGTGCCGCCGGTACCGCGCTCTACGCCGGCACCGTCGCGTCGGTGGATCCCTCGGACACCGGTGTCGCGACGTCCGTCAACATGGCCGCGCGCGGGATCGGTGCGGCGCTCGGCGTCCAGATCTCCGCCGCAGTGCTGTCCAGCGACACGAATCCCCTCACCAAGCTGCCCACCGAGGACAGCTTCCGATTCGGATTTCTGCTCGCCGCGATCCTGGTCGTCCTCCCTCTGGCCATCATCGCGTTCCTGCCCGGCCGTGCCGCGGCACCCAGCCGCCCCGGGGTAAGCAGGGCGGCGGATCCCGTACTGGGCTCGTAGGCGCTGTGCTCCGTGACCCGGCAGTCTCCCTGCGGGGTCACGGAGCACAGTGGTCAGGCGAGAAGGGCCCGGAGGTCCGCCGGTCATGTGTCACACACGATCAAGGGGGCAGCTCGATCGGCGTCGAGCACGAGTTCAACGGGTTCGCTCGTAGAGCGTCCCCACGCGGACCAGGGTGGGGCATCCGTTCGCGTCCGGGTCGTAGAACTGCACGGCCGCGAAACCGCCTGCCTGGCCCAGGTCCATGGAGAACCGGCGCTGTTGGCTGTCGATACAGACCAGCGGCAGGGCCTGGCACTCGCCCGGCGTGCGGCCATTGAGCCGGTCCCACGCCGTCAGGCTGGGGGCGGGCGTCGTCCGGAGATAGAGCCGGCCGTCTCGCACGTCGACGTCAACCTGGCCGTTGGGCGATCGGTAGACCCCGGTGAACAGGTCGTTGTCGACCTCGACGGTGGAGTGCGGAGCGTAGGCGGGGGCAGGGCTGTGGACGTCGAAGTGCTCCTGGAGCAGACGTGAGCAGAGCGAGGAGTAGAGCTGGAACCCGGTGGTGCTGTTGGTGAGCACGGCCAGGACGGCCTGCTGCTCGGGAAGGACATACAGGGTTGAGTGCATGCCGAGGTTGGCGCCGCCGTGTGCCAGGACCGGGGCGTCCCCCTGGCGGACGATGGCCCAGCCCAGGCCGTAGTTGGCGTACATCGGGAAGCAGCCCCAGTAGTCGTCGAACTGGGGCTCGCGCATCTCGTGCAGTGTCCAGGGCGACAGGATCCGGCGTCCGTCGGGAGCTGTGCCGTCGATGTGCATCCTGCCGAAGGCGATCAGGGCGTCGATGTCGAGCCACAACCGGGAGCCGGCCGGGCCGTTCTCGGGCCAGGCGCGCAGTCGGGAGACGGGTGCGGTGTTTCCGGTGGCGGAGTCGACGGTGTGCCCCACGGCAGTTGACCGCAGCAGGAGTTCTTCGGCGTCGGCGGTCGCGTTGAGGCCGAGGGGTTGCAGGATGCGTGTGCGCAGGGCGCGGTGGTAGCTCTCTCCGGTGAGCACTTCGATGATCCGTCCTAGGGTGCCCATGCCCATGT
>NZ_JBNNJZ010000939.1:0-2052 GCF_050270335.1 Streptomyces sp. NPDC059900 | reverse complement strand
CCTTGGGGAGGATTCAGTGATGTGCGTAGCTGGTGTAGTCGTCGAGGACGACGGTGTCGGCCACCTTTTCCAGGCCCCGGCCGACGATGCGTCGGGGCAGGAGCGGCAGGGCCCGCACGGACTGGTTGCGCATCCACATCTGTGCGTGCGAGCCGGGCATGAGGCCGCCGTCGCCCGATGTCCGGGCGAACTCCTGTGCGCGGTCGACGAACTGGCGCATACCTGTCTCATAGGCTGCGAGGGCTGTGCGGTGGTCGCCGCCGGCCTTGGAGAGCTCGCCGGCCAGCATGTAGGCGCCGACCAGGGCGAGGCTGGTGCCGATCCCGGACATGGGCGAGGCACAGTAAGCGGCGTCGCCCAGGAGCACGGTCCGGTTGTGGGACCAGGTGTCGAGGTGTACCTGCTCGACACGGTCGAAGTAGAAGTCGGGCGCGTCCCAGATCTTCGGCAGGAAACCGGGCACTTGCCAGCCGACATCCTTGAAGTGACGGACCACAAGCTGCTTTTGCGCAGCCGTATCCCGGCGATCGAAGTCGCGTCCGCTCTCGCGGAAGAAGAAGGCCGCAAGCGCCTTGCCCGGGGCGGCCAGCGGGCGCAGTGCCGCCGTTCGGCCCGGATGGCCCCCACGGCCGGGCACGGTGTACATCAGCTGCCATCCGTCGAGGTCGACGTCGGTGTCGACCGAGTAGAGAGCGATGAAGGAGTTCAGGTCGCGGACGAAGCGTTCGGCCGGGCCAAAGGCCAGCCTGCGTACGCGCGAGTGCACGCCGTCGGCGCCCACCAGCAGGTCGTACCGACGGTCCATGGCGTTGTTGAACGCGACACGGACACCGTCGCCGTCCTGCTCCACGCGGGTGATCGAGTCGTCGAAGACGTACTCGACGTCATCGCGGATCGCGTCGTAGAGAATCCGGGCCAGGTCGGTGCGCAACAGCGCCCACTCTGCGACGGGCCCTCCGGACGGCCCGAAAACGTCCATTCCCAGGCTGGCCGTGTGCTTGCCCTTGTCGTTGATGAAGGCCATGCCGCGGGCAGGGATACGGGCGTTGCGGACCTCATCCACGAGATCCATGCGCTCGATCACCTGCCGCGCGGTGCCGCGGATGTCGACGGCGTGGCCGCCCGTGCGCGGGGCCGGCGAGCGTTCGACCACCGTAGGCCTGAACCCGTACCGGTGCAGCCAGTACGCCAGGGCCGCCCCCGCGATGCCGCCACCGGACACGAGGATGTCCCGATTCTCCATTGGCTCTTCCGTTCGTCAATACGTCGTTCAAATAGTCACTGCGTATCCAACGTATTGGTACAACAAGCCAGTAGAGAAGCTGAAATGGACTTAAGTGAACTAGTGCGCCATGCGAAGTGAACTAGTTCAATATGTCTGGCATCCTGGAACTCCCAGCCCGCGGAGGAGCACGTGTCACCAGCGCAGAAACCCGAGCCGCCCTACCGGGTGATCGCCGCAGAGATCCGCTCGCGGATCGACAGCGGTGAACTGCGCCCCGGAGACCGGGTGCCCTCCATCCGGGCCATCGCCCAGCGCTGGGGCGTGGCCATCGCGACCGCGACCAAGGTGACGGCCGTCCTGCGAGAAGAGGGGATCGTCGAGGCACGCGTCGGCTCCGGCACGGTGGTCAGCGAACAAACGGCTCGCCGCAGGACGCCCGCAGCGAACAACGCCGCTCCCACCCCACGCAAAGGCGAGACGCCCGACCAGGAGCTACGGCAGCGCATCCTGAGGGCCGCTGTCGAACTGGCCGACACCGGCGGGCTGCACACCCTGACGATGCGCCGGCTCGCAGCCGCCCTCGACCTCGGCCCGATGTCCCTGTACCGATTCGTGGCAGGCAAGGACGAATTGCTGACAGAGATGGCCGACCTGGTGTTCGCCGACCTCAGCCTGCCCGACGACGGACCGCTGGGATGGCGCGCCAAACTCGAACTCGTCGCCCGCCAGCAATGGCGGCTGTGCCGACGTCACCTGTGGCTGCCCCGCGTCGTCTCGTTCACGCGCCCCGCCCTGGTGCCCAACATGATGGCCCATACCGAATGGAC
>NZ_JBNNJZ010000938.1:0-2065 GCF_050270335.1 Streptomyces sp. NPDC059900 | reverse complement strand
CGCGCGGCCCTGGCCGCCTACCCTGAGCTGGGCAACCACCCCGAGCGCCGCCTGGACGTATGGACGCGGTGGGGCGTGTGCGACACCGTGCTCGGCGTCCACGACCAGGCCCTCGACTTCTGCCGGACCGTCCTCGAGGAGGTCCTGGACCTCTTCCCCTCCCCCTACATCCACCTGGGCGGCGAGGAGTGCCCGACCACCGAGTGGGAGAACAGCCCCGCGGCCAAGGCCCGCGCGGCGGCCGAAGGGCTGCCCGACGTGCCGTCCCTGCACGGCTGGTTCATGGGCCGCATCGGCGCGTTCCTGGTGCAGCGGGGCCGCACACCGATCGGCTGGGCCGAGACCGGCACCGAACTGCCCCTGGACTTCACCGTGATGACCTGGCGCGATCCGGCCCACGCCCTGGCCGCCGCCCGACGCGGCCACCAGGTGGTGACCACCCACCACCGCGCCACCTACCTCGACTACGCCCAGTCCGCCGACGCCGGTGAACCCCCCGGCCAGCCCGGCGCCCCCGTCGGCCTGCGGGCCGTGCACGGCAACGAACCGGCCCCGGACCACTGGCAGCCCCACGAGAGCAGCCAAGTGCTCGGCACACAGGCCCAGTTGTGGACGGAGTACGTGAAGACGCCCGACCGCATCGAGTACCTCACCTACCCGCGCCTGTGCGCCCTGGCCGACCGGGCCTGGTCCGGCAGCCGCAGCGACTGGCCCGGATTCCTCGAGCGGCTGCGCCAGCACACCGGCCGCCTCGACGCCCTCGGTGTCCGCTACCGCCCCCTCGCAACCCACTGAACCGCCGGAACGCCGAACCGCGCAGTCCCTGACCCGCCCGACCGCACCCGCGGGCACAGCACCGATCCATCCGTCCGACCCCCACCCGATTCCGGAGAGGAACACCCCCATGAGGAAACTCGCCAAGAGCCGCATCCGCGCGGCAGCGGCCGCCGCACTGACCGTGGCCCTGAGCTGCACCGCGCTGGCAGCCGCACCCGCATCCGCCGGCACCGCCGCGGCCGGCGGGCTGGTCGTCCAGTACCGCACGAGCGCTTCGGGCGCGACGGCCGACCAGAGCGAACCCTGGCTCAAGGTACGCAACACCGGCAGCTCCGCCGTGCAGTTGAGCGACGTGAAGGTGCGCTACTACTTCAAGGCCGATTCGGCCTCCGCCTCCTACCGGTTCGCCTGCTCCTGGGCGGTGAAGGGCTGCTCCAACATCACCGGCACCTTCGGCACGCTCGCCCACCCCACCGCCACGGCCGACCGCTATCTGGAGATCTCCTTCACCTCCGGGGCCGGGGGCCTGGCACCGGGAGCGGACACCGGGGACATGCAACTGCGCTTCCACCAGTCGAACTGGCAGCCCCTGCGGCAGAGCGACGACTACTCCTTCGGCCAGGAGCGCTCCGCCTACGGTGACTGGTCGCGCGTCACGGCACACCAGGGCGGCACGACGACCTGGGGCGAGGCCCCCGGGGGCAACGACCCGACCGACCCCACGGACCCCACCGACCCGCCCGCGGACGGGCCCACGCTGTTCGACGACTTCAACTACAGCGGCCACACCGACCCGAAGATCGCCGCGCACGGCTGGAGCGTCCGCTCGAACTCCGGCGGACCTGGTGTACCCGGCGCGACCTGGTCCCCGGAGAACGTCACCTTCCCCTCCCAGAGCGGCAACTCGGTGATGAACCTGGAGACCTCCACCGCCGGGACGGCCGCATCCACCAAGCAGACGGAACTCCTCACCCAGGCGATGAAGTTCCGCAACGGGACGTACGCGGCCCGCGTGAAGTTCAGCGACGCACCGCGGTCCGGCCCCGACGGCGACCGCCTCGTCCAGACGTTCTTCACCATCAACGACCTCAAGGCGCCGATGGCCGACGACTACGCGGAATACGACTTCGAGTACCTGCCCAACGGCGGCTGGGGCGAACCGGCCAACATCCTCTACACCACCTCCTGGGAGACCTACCGCCCCGACCCGTGGGAGGCCGTCAACCAGCACAGCGAGGCCCGCCAGAGCTATGCCGGCTGGCACGACCTGGTGGTGACCATCGACAAC
>NZ_JBNNJZ010000937.1:0-2067 GCF_050270335.1 Streptomyces sp. NPDC059900 | reverse complement strand
GAGTTCGAGGAGGCCCTCGCCGAGGGGGACGAGGCGATCCCGGAGTCCCGCGCCCTCGCCCCGGAGAAACCCCGCCGAAGATTCACGCTTCCGCTGCGCAAGCGCTACCGCGTGAGCGCCCGCTACGGCGTACGCGGCGACTGGGCCGCCGGGCACCACACCGGCATCGATCTCGCCGTCCCGAAGGGCACCGCGGTGCATGCCGTCGGCGCGGGCACCGTCGTGCTCGCGCGGTGGTCGGGGGCGTACGGCAAGGCGGTGACGGTGCGTATGCGGGACGGGCACTACGCCGTGTACGCGCACCTCTCCCGTATCTCGGTGCGCCGGGGGGCGCGCATAGGCACCGGCGACCGGCTCGGCAGGAGCGGGGCCACGGGCCGTGCCACGGGGCCCCACCTCCACCTGGAGATCCGGTCCCGGCGCGGCTACGGGTCGGACATCAACCCGGTCCGCTACCTCGCCAAGCGCGGGGCACGGCTGCTGTGAGGCCGGGGGCACGGGGCCCCGGTGACGCCGTACTTACTGTCGAGTAAGGTCGGGCCTCCGTCATCACCTGAGGAGGCAGCATGCCGCTGGTGCCCCGTTCGCCCCTGCTCCTGGCCGGTCTGCTGGCCGGGGCGGGCGTCGCTCATCTGGCCGCCCCGAAGCCGTTCGACGCCACCGTGCCGCGTTTCCTGCCGGGATCGCGGCGGAGCTGGACGTACGGCAGCGCCGTGGTCGAGTTCGCGCTCGCGGCCGGAGTGGCGCTGCCCCGCACCCGGCGCCCCGCGGCGCTTGCCACGGCCGCCTTCTTCGTGGGCGTGTTCCCCGCCAACGTGCAGATGGCGGTGGACTGGCGCGACCGCCCCGCCCCGCTCAGGGCCGCGGCGATCGGCCGCCTCCCGCTCCAGGTCCCGCTCGTGCTGTGGGCCAAGAACGTGGCGGGGGCGGCCCGTCGCGCTTCCTAGCCCTGGCTCACGGTGCTGCGCCCCGCGACCGCCGTGGAGGTCGTCGTGGTGTGCGTCAGGCGCGCGGTCCGGGTCGGGACGTCGACCGTGTAGGCGTCCACGGTCATGGCCCGTCCGGAGACCTTGAGCACCATGAACCCCACGTCGGAGAAGTTCTGCCAGGCGGCCGGGTGGTCGAAGTGGGCCTTGCCGTCACCGGACTTGGCGGCGGCCCCGCAGACGATCTGGCGGGTGCCGGCCGTGCGGGTGGTGGGTTCGAGGACCTGGAGGGTGTGGTCGTGCCCGGACAGGATCAGATCGGCCCGGCCGCACACCACCTGCTCGTACAGCTCCTTGAGGTGGATCCCGCTCGTGTAGTGGCCGATGACGAATCCGTCGTACGACCCCGCGCTGCCGTGCTTCCCGTTGTTCAGGTAGGGATGGTGGCCCAGGACCACCTTCCAGCGGGCGCGGGACGCGGAGAGCGCGGTGTCCAGCCACTGCCGCTGGGCGCGCATGTAGGGTCCGTCCCACCGGTAGTGGGGCGAGATCTGGGCGACCGTCGAGGCGACCGGGTTGGTGTCGAGGGCGAAGAACTCCACCACGGGGTCGTCAGAACCGTCGCCGGACGGCAGTGCGACGTTGTAGTAGCGGCCGGGCATGTACCAGCGCGGCGACGAAGCCGCGTAGGAGACCTCGCGGTCGCCGCGCGACGGGTCGCCGCCGCTGCCCGGGATCAGGCCCGAGCAGTCGTGGTTGCCCAGGACCATGAGCCAGGGGACGTCGATGCCGGTGTTGGGCGTCTCGAACTTGTCCCGGAACTCGGAGTCGTGGTCGGACTCCGGGCCGTTCTCGTAGATGTTGTCGCCCAGGCCGACGGCAAGCGAGATCTCCTCCTCGCGGCACACGCGCCGGGCGGCCTCGGTCACGGCCAGTTGTTCCTCGCCGCCGGTGCCCGCGTCCCCGGTCACCAGGACGGCGAACTCGCCCTGCCGGTTCGGCCCGTCGGGGAAGGGGAACTTCGCGACCCCCTGCGACGCCGCGGCCTGCCGCGCGCCGGACGGCAGCACGGCCAGCGCGGCACCGGCCGCCGCACCGCCTAGCAGCGTGCGGCGGTGCAGGGTGAGGGCCTGCGGGCCCC
>NZ_JBNNJZ010000936.1:0-2071 GCF_050270335.1 Streptomyces sp. NPDC059900 | reverse complement strand
AGGCGACGTGAGCTAGGAATCCCCCCGCCCTTCAGCTGGGGGAGGAGTCAACGGACCGTGCCGCGCAGGCGAGGTCGGTCGTCGGGTAGATGTTCAGGACCTGATCGGCGCCCGTCATGCTCAGCAGGTCCAGCAGCTGGGCCTGCGGGGCGGCCACCCGCAGTGCGGTGCTGTGGTGCAGGGCGATGAGCAGGTTCAGCGCGGAGGAATCCGCGAACGTCACCCCGCCGAGGTCCAGTACGACCGTGGGTACGGCGGCAGCCGCTGCCCGCGCGGCCCGGTGCAACGGGGCAATGGTGCCCGCGTCCAACTCGCCCCCGACCACCAATACCCAGGCCCCCTCTCGCGCATGCTGCTCCACGGTGAGCTGGGGACGGCTGCTGCTGGGCATGGGTCAACTCCTGACGTGCGAGGTTCGGGCACGCGGCAATTAGGCACTTGTTCCCTCACCACTGCCCAATGCTGCACGGTTCGACGCCGCGCGGTGTCCCTCGTGCGAGAGATCACGCCGAAAGCAGGGGAGCATCCCCGGTGTTGTGGTGCGAGAACGCGTGCGCCGGGCGTTCGTTTCCGTGATCTGTTCGAGCGACACCTCCGCTCGATGCGCCGGGGCGGCGCGGGGCGCGGGGGAGGGGACGCACGCGCAGGCCGGCGGCCCGGCGGGATACGCCCATGTGCAGCGATGTACCGCTGTAACAGAATTCGCCGGAATGCTTCTCCTGGTTCATGCGGGGCTGGTGGGCTGACCGCGCTCAACTCACCGATCACAGGAGGCGTGCGTGAATCTCGTCGTCAACGGCGACGCGGAGAGCGGGCCCGGCGGCAGTGCCGAGCCCGTATCGAAGGTCCGCGGCTGGAAGGTCACCCAGGGAGCCCCGGCGCTCATCGCCTACCGCCTGGGCGGCGGCTACCCGGGCCCGTCGGACCCCGGCCCCGCCCACCGCGGCAGCCGCTTCTTCTCCGGCGGCAACAGCCCGCGCACCGCGCTGGTGCAGGACATCGACCTGCCCGCGGGCGGCGCGACCGGACGCCGCGCCGTCGACGCGGGCAAGGTCCGCTACACGCTGGCCGGCTGGCTCGGCGGCTTCGCCCAGCAGGAGGACGGCGCGCGCCTGTCCGTGGAATTCCGCGACGCCCGGGGCACCCCGGTCGCCCTCAGCGTCCTGGGCCCCGTCAGCGCGGCCGACCGGCAGGGCAAAACGGGCCTCCTGGAGCGCACGGCCGAGGCCGCCGTGCCGCCCACCGCACGCTCGGCGCGGCTCCTGCTCGTCTTCACGCGCAGCGGCGGCGGTACCTCCAACGACGGCTACGCGGACGCCCTTTCCCTCACCCTCAGCGCCACCGGAGGCCGCCGATGACCGTCAACCGACGCGACCTGCTCAAGTCGGCCGCGGCCGCCGGCGCGCTCAGCCTCGCCTGGCCGCTGGCCACGGGCCTCACCCCCGCGCAGGCCCGCGAGGCCGCCGAGAACCTGGGCGCCCGCTACGACCCCGCGCCCTTCACGCTCGGCGTCGCCTCCGGCGATCCGCAGCCGCACTCCGTGGTGCTGTGGACCAGACTCGCCCCCGAACCGTTCGCCGCCGAGCAGAGACTTCCCGAGGTCGTCGAGGTCGAGTGGGTCGTCGCCAAGGACGCCCGGCTGCGCCGCGTCGTCGC
The DNA here is from genome assembly GCF_050270335.1 of Streptomyces sp. NPDC059900. NCBI lineage: Bacteria > Bacillati > Actinomycetota > Actinomycetes > Kitasatosporales > Streptomycetaceae > Streptomyces > Streptomyces sp. NPDC059900. The sequence continues at coordinate 415 of NZ_JBNNJZ010000936.1, read as the reverse complement.
CCGCGGCACGGCCCCCGCATCGGCGACACTCGGCCACAGTGTGCACGTCCCGGTCAGCGGCCTCGCGCCGGGCCGCCACTACTGGTATGCGTTCAAGGCGCTGGGCAGGACCAGCCGCGTGGGGCGTACGAAGACGGCGCCGCGCGGCCGCGTCGCCAAGGTCACCTTCGCGGCCGCCAACTGCCAGGCCTTCCACGACGGTTTCTACGCGGCCCATCGCGGCATCGCCCGCGAGAACGTCGACTTCGTGATGCACCTGGGCGACTACATCTACGAGCACGGCCAGGTCGGCGGCGTACCCGAGCAGCACGTGCGGGACCACGACGGCCCGGAGATCCTCACGCTCGCCGACTACCGCGTGCGCCACGGCCTGCACAAGACCGACGCCGACGTGACGGCCGTGCACGCCGCGCAC
>NZ_JBNNJZ010000935.1:0-2072 GCF_050270335.1 Streptomyces sp. NPDC059900 | reverse complement strand
GTACTTGGCCCGGAACGCCTGACCGATGACGAACGGATGCAGCGCCAGCGCCATCACCCGGCCGCCGGCGGCCGACTCGTCGTACAGCTGGTCGACCTGGTCCTTGACCAGCTGCACGAAATCGGGCCCGGTCATGCCGTGCGTGGTGAAGAGTCCGAGGTCGTTGAGCTCGACCGAGTACGGCACGCTCAGCATGCCAGGGATGTTCAGCGGGTACGGCTGATCGTCATTGGTCCAGTCGAGCACATAACCGAGGCCGAGCTCGGCAAGCAGCGTCGGCGTCCGGAAGGTCTCGGTGAGCGCCGGGCCGAGCCAGCCGCGCGGCCGCTGCCCGGTGGCCTTCTCGATCGTCTCGACGACGCCGATGAGATAGCCGCGCTCGTCCTCCTCCGTCATCCCGGCCTGCGAGGTGGAGTTGTCGCGGCCGTGCGCGAGCCACGCCCAGTTACGGGCCAGACCGGCCTCGACGATCTGCGGATAGTGCTCGCAGACGGCGGAGTTGAGCAGCGCGCTGGCGCGTACGCCGTGCCGGTCGAGGGCCTGCATGACGCGCCAGATACCCACCCGGACGCCGTATTCGCGCCAGCCGTGGTTCAGCGGGTCCGGGACGAGCGCGGCGGTTGCCTCGTTCAGACTGGTCGAGGGGGTGCCGAGCTGGAAGTGTTCGATGTTCAGCCCGACGTAGAACGCCACCCGGGCACCGCCGGGCCAGCTGAAGCGCTCCCGCTCGGTGATCGGACTGTAGTCGTAGAGCTCGTTGTCCATTGCCATGGCTTAGATGCTGTCTGCTGACACCTGCCGGAACGAGAGCGACCTGATCTACGATCGGTGCGCGAAGCTCACCAGTTGGTTTCACGGGGCGGGGCACGGGGTGGTGATCAGCGATGCTGGAGCGGCATGAGATCGAGGCCTTTCTGGCCGTAGCCGAAGAGCTGCACTTCCGCCGCGCCACCGAACGGCTCGGGCTCGCCCAGGGCCGGGTGAGCCAGATCGTCGGCCGGCTCGAACGCCGTCTGGGCGTCGCGCTCTTCGCCCGTACGAGCCGCAAGGTAATCCTGACCCCGGCGGGGCAACGCCTGTACGACGGCCTGGCCCCGGCGCACCAGGAGATCCAGGAGGCGGTCGCGCAGGCACTGGCGACCGGCAAGGGCGTCACCGGCACGCTGCGCGTGGGCTTCTCCTCGGCGTGGGCGGGCGACATGGTGCTGCGGACCGCCGAGGCCTTTCGCCGCACCCACCTCGGCTGCCTGGTCGAGATCCAGGAGATCCCGCTTTACGACACCTTCGGCCCGCTGCGCACGGGCGTGGTGGATCTGCAGCTCACCGAGTTCCCGGTGGAGGAGCCCGACCTGGTGGCCGGCTCGGTGATCTTCTCGGAGACCCGGGCGATGATGGTGCCCGCAGACCACCCGTTCGCCCGGCGGGAGTCGGTCTCGGTGGAGGACCTGGCCCGCGCTCCGCTGATCGGCGTCACGGGCAACAGCCCGCCGTACTGGCGCGAGTACATCTGGCCCAGCAAGACGCCGCAGGGCAAGCCGATCCCCCGGGGCCCCACCTTCGTGTACTGGCTGGAAGTCCCCCCGCTCGTCGCCTCCGGCCGCGGCATCTCCGTCGCGTCGCTGCTCGCCGCCCGCTACCACGGCCGTCCCGGCCTCACCTACGTCCCGTTCTGCGACGCTCCGTCCATGGACTACGGCCTGATCTGGCGCCGCGACGGCTTCACGTCCCGGGTGCAGGCGTTCACGGACACGCTGTGCCGCATACGCGCGGGGCGGCCGTAGGGCCTCCTTTCGGATCTTGTCGGCCGGCACGGGGAGGTGTCATCCGGCACGCCGGTCGCCCCCGGGGCCAGCCAAGTGCCGTGCCCGGCGAAGAAGAACGCCACCGGAACGATCGACCTCAGCCTCCGGCTGCAAGAACGCCTCAGCCCGCCGGCCGACGACAAGCGCCCCCCTTCCGCCTCCACGACCGCGTCCAGCAGATCCGCAACAACCCGCCGCGGGAGCGCCCCAGGCCGGCGGCGGCGAGCCGGGCCGTGCGGCGACGCCTCACGCGTCCTCGCTCCTCTCGCT
>NZ_JBNNJZ010000934.1:0-2089 GCF_050270335.1 Streptomyces sp. NPDC059900 | reverse complement strand
GGTTGGACGGTGATCAAGCCTGCGTACTTCATGGACAACATCCCCGCGCTCGTGCCCCACGGGCCCGAAGGCGGCCTGGCGACGATCGTCAAGCCCGGCACGGAGCTGGCCCTGGTCGCAGGCGAGGACATCGGCGCGGCCGTGGCCGGTGCCGTCGGCGACCCCGACCGTTTCCACGAGGTCGAGCTGGAACTGGCCGGTGACCTGCTCACCATGGAGCAGGTGGCGCAGGTCCTCACGGAGGTCTGGGGCGTGCCGGTGGCCGCCCCGACGATGAGCCTGGAGGAAGCACTCGCGGCGGGCATGCCCGGCTGGGGGGCCGGTCACGACTGGAACAACGCCGTCGTCCAGCCGGCCCGCCCCGAGTACGCCCGGGCGCTGGGCATCACGCCCACGCCGTTCGCCGACTGGGCGCGCAGGCACCTTGCGGCGGCGTAGGGGCGGGCGAAGAGCGGTGCTCGCGCCCGCTCACGGGCAAGCCCTCGGCGTCAGCGCCGAGGGCAGCCCCCGGACGCCGTCTCGATCCGCGCCCGTTCCTCGGCGTCGGCGTCGAAGCCGACCGGCTCCCAGCGCTTGGCCAGCAGGGCGATCAGGCCGAGGACGGGGGCGGCGAGGATGACCCAGTAGACGTGGGTGCCGAGGCCGCTGCTGAGGACGGGGAAGAAGAACAGCGTCAGCGTCGAACCCAGGCGCAGTACCGCCTGGTTGAAGCCGATGCTCACACCGCGCATCGAGGTGGGAAAGCCCAGCGAGGCGTAGCTCATGATGTGCGCGCCGGGGCCGAAGCCCTGGGCGAACATGAACGCGCCGAGCATCAGGATGCCCGCCGTCACCGCGGCCGTCCCCGAAGGGTCGGCGATAAGACCCAGCACCGTGATGGCGACGAATTGGATCGCGAAGCCCAGCGTCATCATCGGCCAGGCCCCGCGGGTCGACGCCCAGCGGATGCCGAGCAGCCCGCCGGTCAGGGCGAACAGGAGGTTCAGCGCGAAGGAGGACGCGATCGTGGTCAGCGGGCCCTGGGTCATCAGCGTGGCGATGATGATGGGCAGCCCGAAGGCGACCGCGTTGTAGCCGAAGGTCTCGGCCAGGCCGACGGTCACCGACTGGAAGGTGCGGGTGCGGTAGGGCGGGGTGAACAGCCGTGCGTAGGCGGCGAGGCCGGGCCGGGGCGGGCGGGGTGCCTGCGCGGGCACGTCGTCGGCGACGCGCGCATCCACGCCGTAGGACTGCCGCAGGATCTTCGCCGCGCCCTCCAGGTCGCCCTGCTCGGCGGCCCAGGTGGGGGACTCGTTCATGTACCGGCGGCGTAGCAGCAGGACCAGCAGCGCGGGTATCGCGCCGAAGCCGACGGTGAAGCGCCACAGCCAGCCCAGCTGGGCGTCCGGCAGCAGGAAGTACAACGTCATGATCACCAGGTAGCAGCCGCTGGTCGCCGCGTACCAGGCGGGCGACCAGGCAGCCGTACGGGAGCCCTTGCTTCCCTTGCCGCGCAGCCGGGAGAACTCGGCGAGGAACGCGATCGCCACCGGGATGTCCATGCCCACGCCGATACCCATCACGAAGCGCGCGGCGATCAGCGTCCACACGTCCTGCGCCAGCGCGCACACCAGCGCGGTGACTACGAAGAAGAGCATGTTGGCCATGAAGACCCGGTAGCGGCCGATCCGGTCCACCAGCCAGCCGCCGAGGAGGGCGCCCAGGAGCGAGCCGACACTGATCGAGGCGGTGACCGTGCCGGCCATGGCGGAGCTGAGGTGGAACTGGCGGGTGATGTCGGGCAGGCCGTAGGCGAGGGAGCTGAGGTCGTAGGCGTCGAGGAAGATGCCGCCCAGCGCGATGATCACGATCATCTTGGCGTGACGGCCGCGTGCCGTACCGGAGTTGACCAGATCGGAGATGTCGGCCGCGGAGCGGATCAGTACCGTGCCCGGCGTCGTCACCGCGGACGTGCCTGCGGCGGGCAGGGGGGAGGGGGAGCGCACGAGGGCCTTCCGGGGTAGGGCAGGGGACTACCGGAAGATCGTAAACACCGGCCGGAATGTGATCGTCCGCTTGTCCGCATAGTGGTCACCGGTACGGATGGGGA
>NZ_JBNNJZ010000933.1:0-2090 GCF_050270335.1 Streptomyces sp. NPDC059900 | reverse complement strand
ACCTTGATGTCGTTCTTCATGGCCTGCTTGAGGGCGGTGCGTCCTGCTGACCCCGGCCGACGCGACGGGGCGCAACATCGAGGCGTTCCGCAGGCACGACATCCCCTTCGTCCTGGTCGACCGGGTCGCCGAAGGCGCCACCGAGTGCTCCGTGTCCGTGGACGACGTCCTGGGCGGCGCGCTCGCGGTGCGCCATCTCGTCGACACGGGGCACCGCAGCATCGCGTACGTCAGCGGCCCGCCCGGACTCAACCAGGTCAAGGACCGCAGGCAGGGCGCGCTCCAAGCCCTTGCCGAGGCCGGTCTTCCCGCGTCGGCGCTGCGGGAGCTGCCCACCGAACGCCTGGACGTGGCCGCGGGACGCGACGCGGGCGCCCGCGTCCTGGGTCTCGCCGAGCGGCCCACGGCCGTGTTCTGCGCCAACGACCTGCTGGCCCTGGGGGTGCTCCAGGCGATGTACGCGGCCGGGGTCAGCGTCCCCGAGGACATCGCCATCGTCGGCTACGACGACATCGAGTTCGCCGCCGCGGCCGTCGTCCCGCTCACCTCGGTGCGCCAGCCCGCCATCCAGATGGGCGCGATGGCCGCGGAACTTCTTCTGGAGGAGACCGAGTCGGACGCCGACCCGCAGGGACACGATCACCGGCGCGTGGTGCTCCAGCCCGAGCTCGTGGTGCGGCGCTCCAGCCTGGCGCCCCGCTGACGACCTGCGCGGCGGGTGTGCTGAACTGGGGCGAAGCGTCCCCTTCCGCATCCGCCCAGGAGCCCTCTTGACCGCCACCGCCTCCTACCGCCAGCCCGGCGTGGTCCTCACCGACCACCGCTTCTCCGTTCCTCTTGACCACGACGGCCCGGCGGGGGAGCGGATCGAGGTCTTCGCCCGCGAGGCCGTGGCGAGCGCGCACGGGAACGCCGCGGACCTGCCGTGGCTGGTGTTCTTGCAGGGCGGCCCCGGATGCGGGGCCCACCGCTTCGCGGGCAAGGAGGCATGGCTGGGCAGGGCCCTCCAGGACTTCCGGGTGCTGCTCCTCGACCAGCGCGGAACGGGCAGCTCCACCCCGGCCACGCGCCAGACGCTGCCCCTGCGCGGCGGCCCCCGGGAGCAGGCCGACTACCTCGCGCACTTCCGCGCCGACTCCATCGTCCGCGACTGCGAGCTGATCCGGCGCGAACTGACCGGCGGCGCCCCCTGGACCGTCCTGGGCCAGAGCTTCGGCGGCTTCTGCGCGACCCACTACCTGTCGGCGGCCCCCGAGGGCCTGCACGGCGCCGTCATCACCGGCGGCCTGCCCACGCTCGACGGCCACGCCGACGACGTCTACCGCGCCGCCTACCCGCGCATGGAGCGCAAGACCGCGGCCCACTACGCCCGCTACCCGCAGGACGTCGAGCGCGCCCGGCGCATCGCCGCCCACCTCGCCGAGCACGAGCCGGTCCTGAACGGCGGCTACCGCCTCACCGTCGAGGCGTTCCAGTCCCTCGGCATGCTGCTGGGCACGAAGGACGGCAGCCACCGGCTGCACTACCTCCTGGAGGACGCCTTCGTGCGGACCCCGGCCGGGTTCGAGCTCTCCGACGCGTTCCAGGAACACGTACAGGCCCAGCTGTCGCTCAGGGACCGCCCGCTCTTCGCGCTGCTCCACGAGTCGATCTACGGCCAGGGCGAGCGGCCCACCGACTGGTCGGCACAGCGGCTGCGCGGCGAGTTCCCGCAGTTCGACCCCGGCAAGGCGCTCGCCGGGGACGCGCCGCTGCTCTTCACCGGGGAAGCCGTCCAGCGCTGGCAGTTCGACTGCGATCCCGCCCTGTCGCCGCTGCGCGAGACCGCCGACCTCCTCGCCGCACGCACCGGCTGGGCGCCCCTGTACGACACGGCGCGCCTCGCCGCGAACGAAGTGCCGGCCGCCGCCGCGATCTACCACGACGACATGTACGTGGACACCGGGCACTCCCTGCGCACCGCTCGCGCCATCCGCGGCCTGCGGACCTGGGTCACCGACGAGTACGAGCACGACGGCCTGCGGGTGGGGTCGCCGCGCGTGCTCGACCGGCTCCTGGCCCTGCTGCGGGGCGAGGTCTGAGCCCTCCGC
>NZ_JBNNJZ010000932.1:0-2093 GCF_050270335.1 Streptomyces sp. NPDC059900 | reverse complement strand
CTCCCGGCCTCCGGCACGAGCTACATCAACACCAAGGACCTGCGCTGGAGTTGGTCCATGGCACAGCTCGACGACACAGGGTCCTCCACCATCGACTACGGCACCGACACGGTCGCCTACAAGGCGGGCAAGCGCTACACGCTCAACTTCAACACCGGCGTCGTGGGCCCCGACCTCCACGCCGACCAGGGGCAGGGCGCGCGCCGCGCGGGCAACGCCATGGACGCATACGTCCAGCTCTTCAGCGACGGCGCGGGACACGCCGGCAGCTCCGTGACGAGCGGCGGCTTCACCCGGCTGGAATCCGGCGGCCGCACCCTCGCCGAGGGCGAACCCGGCGCGGTGAACGCCGAACTCCCGGCCGCCTCCGCCTCCTACCGCCTGGTCATGGAGGCCACCCGCCCGGCAACCGTCGCCACGACCAGCACCAAGGTGGCTGCGGCCTGGACGTTCAAGTCGGCCAAGACACCCGACGACCCGCCCACCGAGCTGCCCCTGACCACCGTCCGCCTCGCACCGAAACTGGCACTGAACGGCACGGCCCGAGCAGGCAGCACGCTCACGGTGCCGCTGAAGGTGGCCGGCGCAGCAGCCGGCCCCGGCAAGATCGCCACCCTGACCGTCAAGGTCTCCTACGACGGCGGCACCACCTGGAAGTCGGCCCCCGTCACGACCGACACCAGCGGGGCACGCACCGCGAGCGTCAAGCACCCGGCGACGGCCAAGGCGGTGTCGTATCGCGTGTACGTGAAGGACACGGCCGGCAACACCGTGACCGAAACGATCACGAACGCCTACCGGCTCGCTCCGTGAGGAGACAACCTGCACCCTGACGGGCCCAGCGTCCGCAGCATGAGGCCGGGCCACGGAGCTTCTCCGTGGCCCGGCGCACGTACGTCTCCGCGGGCCCGAAGCTCAAGCCCCTGCCTGCAGATCTCGCCGCCCCTCGACACGGCTCAGGCGTTGCCGGCGGGCGCCCAGGGCGCGGATGATCTCGGTGCCGAGGACCGCCTGGCCCCGGGCGTTGAGGTGGATGCCGTCAGTGCTCCAGATCGACTCGTCGCGATCGGTCGGGTGGTTGTCCAGGTCGACGTAGACGGCGTCCAGGCGCTGCGACACCGATCGGATCCCCCGCGCTACGGCGGCCAGGCGCTCGCGGGCCACGTCCCGGTATCGCGCGTCGAAGTACGGGTTGCCGGTGATGTCGAAGAAGCCGGCGGTCACCAGCGTGCCCGCGCTGCGCAACGGCGTGAAGAGGGCTTCGAGTTCGCCCTCCACGGCCTGCGGGTCGAAGGTCTTGCGCAGGCCGTCGTTGCCACCGCACAGCGCGATCACCAGGTCAGGCCCGAAATCCAGCGCGGACTTCAGCTGCGTCTCGCGTACCTGCGCGGTCACCAGTTCACGCTGTCCCAGGTTGAGGTGTACCAACTCCGGCCGCACTTCGCGAAGAGCGGCGATCACCAGGCTCGACCAGGGGCCGGTGCGGTAGCCGGGACGCGACTCGCTGACGCCCCGGGCGACGCTGTCACCGACAATGACCAGCCGGGACCACGGGGCGCCCCGGAGCAGTGCTGCTCCCCGGGCGGGTGACATCACGTGCGGGTCGTTCCTCTCGGTCACCTGGATCGTTTCCACGTCCCCGTCCTCTCCTTGAGCCCGGTGTCCTGTTCGTCGATGCCATCGACGCCATCGACGGTGGCATCCGGTGCCCGTGCCCGCTGGCGGAAAAGCGCCATCACCGCGGCGCCCTGTCCCGGGCAGTGTTGGTCTGGCCGGCGGGAGTGGGCCTGAGACGGCCGTTTCAGCCCAATTGCAGGGCGCTACCAGCCGGGACCTCAACGATGAGACGCCACTCCGTCGCACGGCCGGTGCGTTCCCAGCTTTCGGAAGGAGCGAGGTTGCAGCCGCGGCGCGGCCTGGCCCGCAGCGTGACGGCGACGGGCACGGCGGGCACAGCCGACCGCGAACAGGGCCCCGGCCCGGCGCCCGGTGCCCCTCCCCCATCCGGCAGCTCGCCGAGTGGTCCGCCGAACCCCAGAACGCCTCAACGCCAGAAGGGGAATTGCACGATGTCCGACCCCACACCTTCCTGC
>NZ_JBNNJZ010000931.1:0-2096 GCF_050270335.1 Streptomyces sp. NPDC059900 | reverse complement strand
GGGTAACGACCTCATCCGACAGCTCCGGACTGCCCAGCGACTGCCAGGGACCGAAGGCTTTGCCCGGGGCCTGCTGAACGATAAATCCCACTTCCTTGCGGTAGTCGGCCGGATGGTTGCCCAGCAGTGTGCGGGTGCCGAAGACGGCGATGCGGCCGTCGGGCAGGGGCACCGGCCGCACGCCCGTATCGATTCCGGTCTCCGGCTGGAGCACGGGACCCGTCCACCGTCCGGCTTTCCACCGCGCGCCGCTGCCGCCCGGCCGGTGCCAGTGGGCGATCCGGCCGTCCAGTACGGCGAAGGCCCTCAGGCTGTCATCCGTGCCCGCCAGCAGCCAGTCGGCGCTGCTCTCGCCGGCGTGGTGGATGCTGTGCGACCAGCGGGGCTTGGGGCTCGCGGCGACCTTGAGGTCACCACAGCCCGCCGCGTCCTTGCAGGCGTCGTGCGGGGCATCACCCCCGGCATACGTCTCGAGAGTGCGGGCCTTGGACGCGCCGGAGGCGGGGTCGAGCGTCTGGGGCAGGCCGCCGTTGAAGTAGCCCATATAGGTCTGCACGGTGAAGTGCGGACGCGATCGCGATCCGGAGGCCGCGTACCGGGCCAGTGCCTGCTGGACGAACCGTGCGCCGAACCGGTGATCCTGGTGGTCGGAGCACTTGAGGTTACGGTCCAGACGGCCCGGCGTCGGGTTCTGCATCCGTACCTGCGTCGGCCCGAACCGCTCCAGATAGCCGACCAGCGTCCGGATCAGCTGTTCCTTGGTGTACGAGAAGTCGCGGGTGACCACACCGCCGTGCGCCAACTGGGAGCCGAGCACGCCGACCCGCCCCTCCCACAGGCCGTGCAGGCTGTGCGGCCGGTCGCCGGCGATGCTGCCCGCCTCGTGCAGCAGCGTCCACACGAGTTGGATGTGGGGATAGCCCTGCAAGGTGTCGAGCTCCGCCCGCCCGCCGCCCGCCGTCGCGATGACCGTGCGCTGCCAGGGGTGGCCCGGCTGTCCGGTGACCATCTCCGCGTAGGCGGCACGTATGCCGTTCTGTCGCGCCTTGGCGAACCTGGGTTTGTCGGGCGTGGGGCGGGCGATGCCCCGGCCCGCGCCCTGCCAGGGCCCGTTGATGCCGTTGGACTCGCCGGACGTCAGGTAGATGGTGACCAGGGGCCGGCCGCTGCGCAGCGACTGCCCGACCTCCGGATTGATGAAGAACAGGTCGTCGTCGGGGTGCGCGACGATCTGCACGACCGCTTCCTCGGTCACGGGCTGCGGCCCGGAGGCAGCCCACGTACCCGAAGGGGCCGCCGTGTCCATGTCGGGTGACTGGTGAGGCGTGAGGGGTGTGCTGCCGGGGTCACTCTGGGCGCGGACGGCCATGCCTACGCCGATCCCTACGGGCGTCACGGCACCCAGGACGGTGGCCGCGAGGACATGGCGACGCGTTGCGCGCGCCAGAATGCGCTTTTCGGGGGGCATGGAGGGTTGTGCCTTATCTGAATCCGACGAACCGGCCACTCGGCCTCGGTCCGCAGCTGCCGCTGCGAACTCCTTGATCACGAAGGAGGATGATGTGCGGATGCCCCGGGTTGTCCCCAGTGATCTTCCTCACGGGGCAGAGCGGCAGGACACCGCAGTTCGGGGCGGCGTGATGACCGGGGGCCTGTGCTTCGCCGGGCAGCAAGGAGCGCGGCGGAAATCAGCTTGCTCTCCCGGCGGTCTCGCCCTGCCGGCACACGGCTCGGCCTGTCGGACCGGCGGCAGAACGCGCGTAGCGGGGGAGAGATGTCAGGCGTTGGGGGCTGGGGAACCCGCACATGATGCGGCGGCGTCAGCGGCGAGCAGTTCGGTGAGCCGGGGGACGGCGAAGGCCACCAGCGCCTGGATGGGGAGGAGTCGGCAGAGGGCGTTGCCCACGGGGACTTCCGGGGTGCCGGCCTGCTCCTCGAACTCGCGGCCGACGGTCGGAAAGTGCCGGCCGTTGTCGTTGCCGACATCGAGTGTCTCCACCCACACACGCTCGCCGTTGATGGTGTAGGGGAAGCGCCGGACCTTGAGGCGTGGGCTGGGTTTTAGGGTCTCGACGTGGTTGTTGAATGTTTTTCTT
>NZ_JBNNJZ010000930.1:0-2098 GCF_050270335.1 Streptomyces sp. NPDC059900 | reverse complement strand
CCGGAGCCGCAGCATGACTTCCCTCGAGGCGAGCACGGGCCGCCGCTGCCACCACGCCATCTCGCCCCTGCACGTCTGCCTGTACTTCGCGCCGGAGCCGGAGGACGAACTCGCTGCGCTCGGCCTTGACCGCGGCGCCATGGCCTACCTCGCGGGACGCGCGGCGCCGCTCGGGGCCGTCGGCGCGGGCACGGTCACGGCGACGTTCTACAACTTCAACCGCGAGCACGTGCAGCGGTATCTGCCCGCCGCGTGGGGCATCACCACGCCGCAGGCGGTAGTCGCGGCCCGGCTGCGCGGCGCGGACGGAACGCTGCAACGCCTGCTGGGAAAGGAGGTGCTCACGTCGCGGGAGATGAGCGAGGCGGCCGAGCTGGCACTGCGCGCCGCCGAGGCCTGCCGACCGGAGGCTCGGCCGTTGTACGCGGCCAACGCCGACCTCCCCGTACCCGACGAACCGCATCTGGCCCTGTGGCACGCCGCGACGCTGCTGCGCGAGCACCGGGGCGACGGCCACCTCACCGCACTGACCATCGCCGGCCTGTCCGGCATCGAGGCGCTGGTCCTGCACAATGCGACCGGTACGGCGCCGACTTCGGCACTGTTCATGCGGACCCGCGGGTGGACCTCGCGGCAATGGGCCGCCGCCCGGGAGGGGTTGTGCGAGCGCGGTCTGCTGGATGGGGCCGACGATCTGACGGCGGCGGGCGCGTCCCTGCGCGCCGATGCCGAGGCGCTCACCGACCGCCTCGACGCCGGCCCCTACGACCACCTGGGCCCGGCGGCCACCGCACGCCTCACCGAACTGGGCGGCGGCTTCGCCGCAACTCTGCGGGCAGCGGGGGCCTTTCCCGCGGTGCACTTCGGCAAGGGGTGACCGGGCCGGGACCGAGCCGCGCGGTTCTCAGTGGTCTGCCCCAAGACACAGGGCCGCGAGGCGGGGAAGCCGACGGCTCATCTCGCTGTCGTCGTCGAAGTCGAATTCCTCACCCATGTCCACCGCGGCGGCGTTCTCGGGTTCAGCCCCGCAAAAGCCGTCCCGGGCTTCGTCGAAGGCATCCGCATCACCCGTGATCCGCTCGAAGGCCGCGCCGGCCGCATAGTTCACCGCTTCGCAGAACAGCACCTCGTCCCGGGACTCCTCCGCGTCAGCCACCTCAGGGTGCCCGGCGAGGCTGTCGGGGTCGGCTGCCACGCGCTCGTACCACTGGCGGCCCGAAGCGATCACACCCGCGCGGAAGTCGATGAAACCGTCGTCCGAGCAACCGCCCCCGATGAGGTAGGCAGCCGCCCACACGTCCCAGCGGTACAACGCGTCGTGCAACTCGTCAAAGCGTTGCGCGTACTCCAGGATCTCCTGACGCGGTCGCTTCGCGAGCCGTTCGACGAGGACCCCGTCGAACGGCTCTCCCGTTGAGGTCGTTTCGGTGCGCGCGGCCTCGATGATGTCCCAGAAGGTGTCGATCTCCATGACCCGGCACTCTGCCACCCCCCTCTGACAATCTATTCGGACAGCAGTACCGCCATCGGCGCTTGCCTCCCGGCCCGGCGGTGATGCCGTCCGGCGCGCTCAGCGCACGTCGATGACGGCCTTGCCCGGTACGCGGCGGCCTGCCAGTTCGGCGGCGGCCCCAGCCACCTGCGTCCAGTCGGTGCGCAGGGCGACTTGCGGGTCCAGTTCGCCGCGGGCGGTGAGGGCGGCCAGCCAGGTGAGGTCGGCGCCCAGGCCTGCGGCGTCGTCAAGGAGGTAGAAGGTGGCGATCTGGCGGTTGTGGCGGTGGCCGTTGCCGAAGAGGGCTCCGTAGGGGAACTGCTCGCCGTCGCCGGATATGTGGCCCGCGGAGACCAGTACGCCGTGATCGGCCAGGGTGCCGTGTGCGGCGACCATGTGGGCGCCGCCGACCAGTTCGACCACGCCGTGCACCGGTTCGAGGTGCTCGAGCGCGGCCGGGCCGGTGACGATCTCGTGGGCGCCGAGTGCGCGCAGCGCGTCCGCCTTCGCCGGATCGCGGGTCACCGCGGTGACATGTGCGCCGCCTCGGGCCGCGAGTTGCAGCGTGAAGCGGCCCACGCCGCCGCCCGCGCCGGTCACCAGGAC
>NZ_JBNNJZ010000929.1:645-2103 GCF_050270335.1 Streptomyces sp. NPDC059900 | reverse complement strand
CGGGTGGGCGAAGGACTGGCGGAGCGTGGCGTTTTCGACTCCACGGCCCTGCGCGATCTTCGAGCCATGGGCCGTCGCCTCGGCGAGACCGGCGACGATTCACGCGTTGGCTTTTGGGCCGGCTCCCTGGCCACAGATCCGGTGTGGGACGACATCCGCGCTCTGGCCCGCTGTTTCCTTCTTACGACGCTGGGCGATTGGCGCCAGCCACTGCCACGCCCCGTGCGACCGGACACTCCCGGTCACTGAGCACCCCAGGCACCTACGCGGCTGGGGCGCAGCCGGCGTTGCGGAGACGAAAGCCCGGTAGTCGTCGCGACGTTCAGCGCAAAGGAGGGGGCTGACAGCCGCCTCTCCGGCACAAAGCCGATCCCCTTGGTCATCGGCTCGGCAGCCCGGCTTCGGACCCGGCGCGCTCGGCGATCAGGCGCCGGTAGTTCGGGCACTGCGTGACGTCCTCGTAGGTGCAGCTCAGACCGTCCTCGATGAGTTCCAGCGACGCTCGGGCCGCCGCGATGCGCGAACGGAGCTCCTCGGCGGCGGGACGAAGGATCTTGTGCCGGGCAGCGCGGCAGATGACAGCCCCGCTCCTACGAACTGCTTTCTGTGGCCCGCGGGTCAAGCGTCGTGGACATCGGCTGCGGCGCCGGACGTGCGGTCTCCGAACTGGCCGGACACGGCGTCCATGCGGTGGGTGCGGACCCGGACCCGCGGATGCTGGCCGCGGCCCGCAAGCGGTGGCCGCGGGCCGAGTTCCGGCAGGCAGGGGCGGAGGACCTGCCGTTCGCCGACGCAAGCCTGGACGGCTACCGTGCCGACAAGGTCTTCCACCTGCTCCGGAAGCCGGGACGCGCGGTGCAGGAAGCACGCCGCATCCTGCGCCCGGGCGCCAGGATCGTCCTGGTCGGCCAGGACTGGGACGCCATCATGATCGACTCGGATGACGCGAAGCTCACCCGCACCATCGTGCGGGCCCGCGCCGACCTCCTGGCTGCGCCCCGCGCCGGCCGCCAGTACCGCAGCCTGCTCCTGGACGGTGGTTTTGACGACGTCACCGTCAAGGTGCACACCAGCGTGTTCACCGACCCCGCGATGCTGTCATTGCTCACCAGGCTCACCGAGCCGGCCCGCAGCAGCGGCGCGGTCGGCCGTGACCAGGCCGACCGGTGGCTCGCCGAACAGAGCCGACGCGCCGCAACGGGCCATCTCCTCATCGCCCTACCGTTCTTCGTGGCCGCTGCCTCCGCCTGAGTGCCGTCCGGTCACCCGTATCCGCAGCCGCCCCGGGGAGAGGCACGTCCGGGGTCGCACCAAGGCCTGCCGCGCGAGGCGGTGCAATCAGCAAGACGGCTGCCCCGTGCCGGAGGGGCCGGCCGTCTCACTTCCCGCGGCCGGGATGCCTGCGCACGCCCCGGGGAATGACCCGGAGCACGGCAGCTTTCGCGCGCAGGCCGCTGT
>NZ_JBNNJZ010000929.1:0-635 GCF_050270335.1 Streptomyces sp. NPDC059900 | reverse complement strand
CCGGCGGCGACTTGGTGCCCTGGCATCCGGAACCCGCGGTGTATCGGAAGCGTATGGAAAAACGCATACGCCCCCGCAACAACCCCCCGTCTTCAGTGAACGTCACCAGCCACAGCGTGCGCGGCAGCGGCATCAGGCCTCTGCCGGCACAGCACGTGACGACACGACGAGCACGAGGAGAAGGCGTGACCAAGAACCGTGCGTGGGACCGGCGTTCGCTGTTACGGAGCGCCGCCGTATTGACGGGTGCCGCCGCGTCCGCGACGCTGCCGGGTTACCCGGCCGCGGCACGGGGTGGCAGCCGCGACGCCGATGCGCTGTTCGAGGCCGGGGAATTCCAGGAGGCCGCCCGCGCCTACGAGCGGGTTCTGCAGAAAGACCCCCGGAACCTGCACGCTGCGCGCCGGCGCGGTTTTACCGGGCTGCTGGCCAACCAGTTCCCTGATGCCGAGACGTACCTGACCAGGGCCCTCGATCTTGCGCCCGGCGACAAGGAGACCCACCGTCTGCTGGCCGACTGCTACCTGCGCCAGGACAAGCTCGCCCTCAGTGCGCCGCACTGGCGAGCGGCCGGCGAGAAGGCCTATGGCGAGTGGTTCGCGGCCATCGGCGGCCGGCCGTATCAGGTCCACGGC
>NZ_JBNNJZ010000928.1:0-2106 GCF_050270335.1 Streptomyces sp. NPDC059900 | reverse complement strand
CATACCGTCGATGCCCGCTTCACCCCGGGTGGCCAGCAGATACGTCACCCGCTTGCCCTGAGCGGTCCAGCGGGCGACCGCCGAAGCCGCGCCGTATTCGATGTCGTCCGGATGCGCCGCCACGGCCAGACATCGCTCCCAGTCCTCGGGAAGCGGCGGCAGCGGGTTCTGCGGGCCGGACGCGCCCGTTTCCTCTCGCGTCGTCATACACCGATAGTGGCGCCCCCTCCTCCCCGATCCACACAGGCGCGCACGTCTTTCCCTGCAACCGCCCGCGCACCCCGATGGCGAGGTCCGCCCGGGCCGCCGAACTCACCCGGCCCCGGCCCGACCGGTGCGCGAGAGGGGATGGCACGGGTCGGTACCAGCTAGGTACCATGGGAGCCATGCCATCACTGAACGTGTCCTTCTCCGACGAAGAGATGGAAGGCGTGCGCGCGGCGGCGGCCGCCGAGGGCAAGAGCCTGAAGTCCTACCTCCATGACCTGGGGGTACGGGAGATGCAGCGCAAGCAATTCGTCGCCGGCGCCGCAGAATGGGCGGACCGCCTCCGATCCGAGTTCGACGCCGCCTTCCCCGACGAGGTACCGCCCTCCCAGCGCGCCGGCGGAGCTGCAGCCGCCTGATGGTCCTGCACATCGACGTCTCCTGGCTGCTCGACGTCCAGGAGACCGCCCTCGGCAACGACGACGACGTCACCGTCTGTGACTACTCCGCCCTCGTCGCGGCCGTCGCACGGCACAAAACCAGGATGCCGACGCTGGAAGCGTCCGACCCCGACGCCGCCTGGCGCGCCGCGGCCCTCCTGCACACCATCGTGCAGCTGGAACCGCTGCCGCACCGCAACAGCCTCTTCGCCGTCTTCGTGGCCGCCCAGTACATGGACCAGTCCGGCGAGGGCATCGATCCGCCCTACGGCGCCCTTTCCGACCTGGTCCGCACGGTCCGCGACACCAAGGCCAGCGTCTACACCGTGGCCGCAGCACTGCGTACCTGGAAAGTCTGACCACCGGCCCCGGTGCCGGAGCCCAGGCGACGGCCAGGCCGGAGCGCTCCGGGCACCAGCAGCGGCCCCGCAGTGTGCACCGGGGCGGCCGCCTTGCCAGTTCCTGCGCCAGAGCCGCGTCATGCGGTGAGGCACCCCGCGTGCGACACCCCGTTGCCGGGGGAGGTACATTGCGTGGCGACCACCGCGGGAGCTCGGGAGTAGCCGGGCTGAGAGGGCGGACGGGACTTGCTCCCCTTTCCGCCGACCGCATGAACCTGGACCGGGTAATGCCGGCGTAGGAAGGGTGCTGACAATGGACGCTGCCTCCATACCCGCCAAGAACGGCCCTGCGGTTTCCCCTGATGCCGTGGCGGACGTGATCGCGTCGCTGCGGGCCTCCGCACCCCTGGTGCACTGTCTGACCAACGTCGTGGTGTCGCAGTTCACCGCGAACGTGCTGCTCGCGGCGGGGGCCGCCCCCGCGATGGTGCACAGCGCGCAGGAGGCCGGAGCGCTGGCCCGGGTGGCCGGGGGCGTCCTGGTCAACCTGGGTACGGTCACCTCCGGGACGGGCGAGGCGATGCGCGTCGCGGTCAAGGAAGCGGCCGGGGCCGGACGCCCGTGGGTGCTCGACCCGGTGGGGATCGGTCCGCTGCCCTGGCGCACCGGCCTCGCCCGCGAACTCCTGGAAAGCGCACCCCCGGCGGTCATTCGCGGCAATGCTTCCGAGATCCTGGCACTGGACGGCGGCGGCACGGGCGGGCGCGGCGTGGACAGCACGGACGCCCCCGAGGCGGCGCTGGCCGCGGCCGGCGCACTGGGCCGGCGCTACGGCTGTGCGGTCGCCGTGAGCGGTCCGGAGGACGTCCTCACCGACGGGACGCGCGTGGTGCGTGTGGCCAATGGGCACCCGCTGCTGCAACGGGTAACGGGAACCGGCTGCTCACTCGGCGCCCTGGTGGCTGCGTGCACAGCCGTCACCGGCGACGCGCTGCTGGCCGCCACTGCCGCGTCGGGCCTGCTCACGGTGGCCGCGGAGATCGCCGCCACGCGCTCGGCGGGACCCGGCACGTTCGCGGTCGCACTGATCGATGCACTGTACGAGCTCAGCCCGGACC
>NZ_JBNNJZ010000927.1:0-2114 GCF_050270335.1 Streptomyces sp. NPDC059900 | reverse complement strand
ATCTGGTGGCCAAACGCCGGCTCGCCATCGGCAGGCACGCCGTGGCGCTGTGCGTACTCGCCGCGGGCCCCACCACCCTGGCCGACGCGGTCCATTCCGTCGCCGACTACGCGGACGCGGGGCGGGACGAGCTGGCCAAGACGTTCAGGACGCTCCTGGACCAGGAGATCCTGGTGGCGGCGGAGCCCTCGGAGCAGAGCCGCTGGGTGGACGAGCTCCTCGCCCAATGGCGCGCGTACGGCTGGGCCGAGGCCGCCGACCACCACCTGATGACCTTCGACTACCCCTTCCACGACTACAGCGCCGACGGCTGGACGCAGGACCGCGCCCTCATGCGCGCCTACCGGGAGGCCGAGTTCGACGGCCGGCGCTACAAGCCCGCCGACCAGCAGGCGGCCAGCGGACCACGGGCGCCGCGGGTCACCGACATCCTGCCGACCCTGACCGCCGGCCTCGACGAGCTGGGCGGAACGCCCCGGCGGGCGAGCACCCTGGACGCCGACGCCCTGCTGCGCCTGATGTCGGTCGTCTTCGGCGTCCTGGAGAGCAAGGGCGGCGGGCCGGGCACGGCCCCCTTCATCCGGCGCACCAGCCCGTCGGGCGGGGCACGCCACCCCTCGGAGGGGTACGTGTGCGTCTTCGACGTACCGGGGCTCGACGCGGGCTGGTACCACTACTCCTGCGGCGACGACGAGCTGTGCAAGGTCGCCGAGCCGGACGCCGGCCGCTCGCGGCGCGCGCTGTTCGGGGCGCTGCGTGCGCCCTTCCCCGTGCGTGCCGTAATGGTGATGACCAGCGTGTTCGGCCGCAACATGTACCGCTATCGCGAACCGCGCACCTTCCGCACCCTGTTCATGGACGTGGGACACCTGCTGACCACCGCGGAGATCGTCGGGCGGGCCACGGGCATCTCGGTCTTCGGGCAGCACGGCATCGACGACGCCGTCATCGGTGACGTCCTGCACCTCGCGCCGGACGAAGAAGCCCCGCTGCTCTCGGTGGCCCTGGGCGACGGCCGCACGCTCCCCGCACCCCCCTCGTCCGAAAGGCACTGAACGCCATGGTCAGCCTGCAATACGTGCGCGCGCTTCCGGCACAGGAGAACGACGCCCGGCGCCTGGAACTCGTCCGGCCGGGCAGCACCAGGAAGTTCGCCCTGTCCACCACGGCCGCCCTGGAGTACGTCTACGACGGGCCGCGCCGCGCCGAACTCGGCGATCTGATCGGCGAGTCGCGGGAGGCAGCGGAGCCGGACGACGACGGGGGCTTCGACCTGTGGATCGAACGCAACTGGAGCTGGTGCGCGCCCTACTACCTGTTCTCGCGCCGCTCGGACTACGCCGACGTGGACGACCCGGACGGCGCCATCCGGCGCCGGGTCCTCGACGCCTACCTGGCCGACGGTGATCCGCCGCGGCCACCGCGCACCGACACCCCGACGCTTCGCCTCGATCACCGGAAGGTCTCCCCGGAGCTCGACGTGGGAGGCACCCTGGCCGCCCGACGCTCGGTGCCCCGACCCCGGCGACGGCCCTTCTCCGCGGCCGAGCTGGGCTGGATCCTGTTCACCGGCTGCGCCCGGGTGCGCGATTCCCTGGCCCACCAGGCCACCGCCACCGATGACCCTTTGGCGCTCCTGACCAGCTTCGGCAGCGCGCTGGACGTCTATGTCGTCGCCTATGCGGTGGACGGCCTGCCGCCGGGCGTCTACCGCTACGACGTGGCCGAGGACGGTCTGAGCCCCCTGCCCGGCCGGCCGGACACCGACGCGCTGCGCCGGCGGATGTCTGCGATCCTGGTGGGCCAGCCGGCGCCCTTGTCGGCCGCGGCCACCGTGGTCCTGGTCGCCGACTTCGAGCGCTACCAATGGCGTTACCGCCACGAGCGTGCGCTGCGCCACCTGTGGCTGGACGCGGCGCACGCCATGGGCTATCTCCTGTTCAGCGCCACCGCACTGCGCAAGTCCACCCACATCAGCCCGGCCGCCAGGGACTCGCAGGGCAACGCGTTCCTGGGCCTGTCCGACGCGCGCCACCAGATCATGTACTCCCTCAGTACGGGCTGACGCCCGGTGAGCGCACGGTCCGGGTCCTTCCCCGGCCTGGATCCGGTGC
>NZ_JBNNJZ010000926.1:0-2118 GCF_050270335.1 Streptomyces sp. NPDC059900 | reverse complement strand
CGCAACGGCTTCCTGCACGCGCCCTCCTGGCTGCGCACGTTCTTCGGCGAGTTCACCTGGGTGCTTCCGGTACTGCACGTCGGCATCATCGGCATGCTCATCCTCACGCGCTGGTGGGACTTCTGGACCAGCTGACGGTGCCGACGGCGTTGACGGTGTTGTCAGAGGCCTGACGTAGGGTTCGATCCGTGGAGCCCGACCTGTTCACCGCAGCTGCCGAGGACCGCCAGGAGAAGGACCCTTCGACAAGTCCCCTGGCCGTCCGGATGCGCCCGCGCACCCTCGAAGAAGTAGTCGGCCAGCAGCATCTGCTGAAGCCGGGCTCGCCCCTGCGCAGGCTGGTGGGCGAGGGCGGGGGAGGACCGGCGGGCCCCTCGTCGGTGTTCCTGTGGGGACCGCCCGGCATCGGCAAGACGACCCTTGCGTACGTGGTCTCCAAGGCCACCAACAAGCGCTTCGTGGAGCTCTCCGCGATCACCGCGGGCGTGAAGGAAGTCCGCGCGGTCATCGACGGGGCCCGCAGGGCGATGGGCGGCCACGGCAAGGAGACCGTCCTCTTCCTGGACGAGATCCACCGCTTCAGCAAGGCCCAGCAGGACTCGCTGCTTCCCGCCGTCGAGAACCGCTGGGTGACGCTGATCGCGGCGACGACCGAGAACCCGTACTTCTCGATCATCTCCCCGCTCCTGTCCCGCTCCCTCCTCCTCACGCTCGAACCGCTCACGGACGACGACCTGCGCGGCCTGCTGCGCCGGGCGCTCACCGAGGAGCGGGGCCTGGGCGGCGCGGTGGAGCTGCCCGGGGACGCCGAGGAGCACATCCTGCGGATCTCGGGCGGCGACGCGCGGCGCGCGCTCACCGCCCTGGAAGCCGGCGCGGGCTCGGCCCTGTCCAAGGGCGAGAAGGAGATCACCCTCCAGACCCTGGAGGAGTCGGTAGACCGGGCGGCCGTGAAGTACGACCGGGACGGCGACCAGCACTACGACGTCGCGAGCGCCCTCATCAAGTCCATCCGCGGCTCGGACGTGGACGCCGCCCTGCACTATCTCGCCCGGATGATCGAGGCGGGCGAGGACCCCCGCTTCATCGCCCGCCGCCTGATGATCTCCGCCAGCGAGGACATCGGCCTCGCCGACCCCACGGCCCTGCCCACGGCGGTCGCCGCCGCCCAGGCCGTCGCCATGATCGGCTTCCCGGAGGCCGCGCTCACCCTCAGCCACGCGACGATCGCCCTCGCCCTGGCCCCGAAGTCGAACGCCGCGACGATCGCCATCCAGTCCGCCCAGGCCGACGTCCGCGCCGGACTCGCGGGCCCCGTCCCGCCCCACCTGCGCGACGGGCACTACAAGGGAGCGGCCAAGCTCGGCCATGCCCAGGGCTACGTGTATCCGCACGACGTACCGGGTGCGATCGCCGCCCAGCAGTACGCCCCGGACACCGTCGCCGCCAAGCGCTACTACCAACCCACGCGCTATGGAGCCGAGGCGCGGTACGCAGACGTGGTCGAGCGGGTCCGCGAACGCCTCAAGGGCGAGTAGCCCCCGCGGCGCCCGGCGGGCGGACCCCGGCGCCCCCGCCTACGCTCGGCGCCATGGGCACAGCAGCCGGACCGCGCGCGGGGGCGGCCCTGCTCGCTGCCGCAACCACTGTCGCCGCCCTCGCCACGGCCTGCACGCCACCGCACCGGGAACAGCAGAAGCCGTCCCCCGCAGTGCCCCTCACGAGCCCCGGCTTTCCGCCCACCGCCGCACAGGCCCGCGACCAGCTCACCCGCCTCACGGTCGCATGGGGCAAGAACTGGCAGACGTACCAGCGCTCCGCGTTCGGCGACGGCTGGTCCGACGACACCGACGCCCCCGGCGGCCGCAACGGCTGCGACACCCGCGACGACGTTCTGCGACGCGACCTGAAGGACCTGCGCGAGGGCGACCGCAACCCCTGCGTGGTGCTCTCCGGCGTCCTGCACGACCCCTACACCGGCAAGCAGCTGCCGTACTCCTACCGCCGCGCCTCGCAGATCCAGACCGACCACGTCGTGGCGCTCGGCGCGGCCTGGCGGGCCGGAGCCTGGTCCTGGACGGCGCAGAAGCGCCTCACGTACGCCAATGACCTGGACGT
>NZ_JBNNJZ010000925.1:0-2121 GCF_050270335.1 Streptomyces sp. NPDC059900 | reverse complement strand
CAGCCGGGATAGGACGTGATCGCCATGGCCCAGGGCCCCTTTCGTGGTGAGAGCCAGTGACTCGACGGCCGAGATCGAGGGACGAGATATCAGGCGGCCGGGTCGCGCCCGATGAATATGTCGACCATGGCATCGGCGGCGGTGGCGTTGGCCAGCCGCAGCGTCTGGGGAGCGTCGGCCAGCAGCCGTACCGCCCCGGGGCCGATCAGCACGACGGGCCCTTCAAGGGTGAACGTCGTGCCTCCCGCGTCGGCGCTGAAGGTGATGCCGCGGCCGGTAGGGCTTGCCCGTATGACGAGGAGCTGCACTTTCCCCGCCGCGTTCGCCGGCTGCACCTGTACGTCGAGGGCCGTCGTACCCGCGGAGATGGGGACGCTCAACTTGTCGTACGCGTTCACCTTCAAGGAACTGGAACCGGTGAGAGAGGGGCCCTCTGCGACATTCACCGAGAACGACCAGTTGATGTTTTCTGGCATTGCTCCCCCACCCGTTAATGGGGGTGAATGCAAGGATCACCTGGGGAGTTGTGGGGAACTCAAGCCCCTCAGTTGTTCCTCGATGCCCCCATCTGCTCTTTCATCTGCAAAGCCCGTGCTTGTTCCTGGCCCATTTCCCGCTTATCGAAATGGCGATGGCTCCAGAAAGTAATGGGCAGCAGTCTGGCAACTTCAAATTCGATCGGCAAGCCTCATAGGGAGTTTCGTTGATGTCGAGTCAGGAGTGACGAAGGTGTACGCCATCACCAGTGTGGTCGGCCAGGCGACGCTCGTTCTTTCGGGGTACGGGGCCTGATAATTTCCAGGCCCCGTACGAGCTGAGTGGTGTCCCGCTACCCGGCGCGCTGAGCCGCCAGGGGTTCCCGATTGGCCACGCTTTCAAGTACGTACTCCGTGGCCTCGGCGCTCAGTATCTGCTCGAACGGCGGGGCCGCCGGGGTAGTGGATGGCGGCACGGGGACATGACCGCGTGCGCGTGCCGTATGCACGTGGGCTGCCACCAGCCCCGGGCCCCCCTCACTCCAGCTGCGCCCGCAGCCGTCGTACGTTCGCTGCCACGTCCCCCTTGGTCAGATCGCTGCCGATGCTCACCGTGAACGCCCCCGCGGCCAGCCACTCTCCCGCGTTGTCCAGCGTGACGCCGCCGGTGGCCATGACGCGGGCGCCGGGCAGCACGGAAAGGACCGACTTCAGGTAGGCGATGCCGCCGACGTGGGCCGGGAAGAGCTTGGCGACTCCTCGTCCCGCGGCGACGCGCAGTTCGCTGGGGGTCAGGCCGCCCTCCACCAGGAGCCGGTCGGCCGCGTCCGCGACCGGGCGGACCTCCGGCACCTGGAACGGGCTGACCAGGAAGCGGGCCCCCGCCTCCAGAGCCCGCTCGGCGATCTCGGGCGAGGTGACGGTGCCGAGCCCGACGGTTGCCTCCGGAGCCTCCCGCGACCAGGTCTCCACCAGCTTCTCCCAGCCGGGCGTGGTGGCGGTGAACTCGAAGGTGGTGATGCCGCACGCGAGGAGCGTGCGCGCCAACTCGTCCGCGGCGTCGGCGTCGGCGGCCCGCACGGTGGGCGTGATGCGGGCCAGGCGAAGGCGCTCGATGGTGGCGGTGACGTGCCGGCTCAGGGGTGTCGCCCCGGGCGACGGGGTGTTGCTCATGCCGGGTCCGCGATGCGGGCGAGGACGTCGAGAGTGGATTCGGCGTCGGCGCCGCGTGCGCGCAGCACGATGGCGTCGCCGCAGCGGATGTTGAGGGTCATGAGCGAGAGCACGCTGCGGGCGGGCACCTCGTGGCCGTCCTCGCGGGCGACGGTGACCTCGGCCTGGCTGCGGGCCGCGGCCTGGGCGAAGGCCGCGGCCGGGCGGGCGTGCAGCCCCGCTTCCTCGGTGACGACCAGACGGCGTTCGGCGACGGTCACAGCTCTCCCTCCTCGAAGCCCGTGCGTCCTTCGAGCAGCGCGGTCAGATGTGCCACCAGTTGCTCCTCCTCGTCGGGGTTCAGCGGGCGCGGGTCGATGTACAGGCGGCCCGTGGAGGCGTGGTGGTCGCGCAGGTAGACGCCGCGCGCGGCCAGTGCGCCGGCCAGATGCGCGGCGTCGCGGCCGGCGTGTGCCGGGTCGACGGCCAGTTC
>NZ_JBNNJZ010000924.1:0-2132 GCF_050270335.1 Streptomyces sp. NPDC059900 | reverse complement strand
CTCTGATGCAATGGGGGGTTGATGTGGTTCGGCGTAGCCCTGAAGCACCGGGTTCGGCTCGCCTCGAGCTGGTCGGCGGGGTATCCCTACTCCACCCGGAGGACGCCGTACTGGACGCGATGCTCGACGGCTGGGAGAAGCAACAACGCGGCCGTCGACTGGAGTCCGAGACGATCGACGATCGTCGCCGGATCGTGCGACGGTTCGTGGACTTCAGCGGTGAATATCCGTGGAACTGGACTGCCGCGCACATGGACGAGTGGTCGTTCTCTCTGATCGCCGAGCTCGGGCGAGCGAGGTCCACCGTCCGGGCCTACCAGGGGGCGATCCGCCAATTCTGCGAACTGATCACGTCGCCGCACTACCGGTGGGCGGAGGAGTGCGAAACGCGATTCGGTACGCATCCCGTCCAGATCTGTCATGAGTGGAACACCGCCGCTCACCTGGAGGACTACGAAGGCGACGCCGAACGCAGGCCGTTGACGAGGGCAGAGTGCCAGGCCCTGTTCGACTACGCCGACGACCGCGTCGAGGAAGCGATCAGACTCGGCCGTAAGGGCGCCCTGGCGGCTTACCGGGACGCCACCGTATTCAAGACGATCTACGGGTGGGGTCTGCGATGCCGGGAGGTGTCCCGGCTCGATCTCACGGACTTCTACCGCAACCCCAAGGCCCCGGAGCTGGGCAAGTACGGCATGATGCACGTCCGTTACGGCAAGGCGACCAAAGGCTCGGGACCGCGCCGCCGGATGGTGGCCAGCGTGATGCCCTGGGCCGTGGAGTCGCTGG
Source organism: Streptomyces sp. NPDC059900 (assembly GCF_050270335.1). Taxonomy (NCBI): domain Bacteria; kingdom Bacillati; phylum Actinomycetota; class Actinomycetes; order Kitasatosporales; family Streptomycetaceae; genus Streptomyces; species Streptomyces sp. NPDC059900. The sequence continues at coordinate 1,343 of NZ_JBNNJZ010000924.1, read as the reverse complement.
AGGACTACCTCGTCAACCTCCGGCCACGGTTCAAGCACCACCCCAGCCGCAAGGCCGTGTGGTTGACCGAGCGCGGAGGCCGGCTCCAGCCCCGGGAGATCGAGACCCGGTTCGCCGCCTACCGTGATGCCCTCGGCCTCGACAAGGAACTCGTTCCGCACTGCCTGCGCCACAGCCACGTCACGCACCAGATCGAGGACGGCGTTGATCCGAAGTTCGTACAGGAACAAGTCGGTCACCGCTTCGCATCGACGACAGCCATCTACACCGGGGTCAGCACCGACTTCATGAACACCATGATGCGCAACGCCCTCGACCAAGCCTTCACCACCGAGGAACTGGAGACGGTATGACCGCCAAACTCGACTATCAGTGGCACCTGCGTGACCTTATGGCGGCCCGCGGCATGTTCTCCACCACCGACCTGCGGCCGTTGCTGATCGAGCGGGGCATCAACCTGTCCGCAAGCCAGGTCTTCCGGCTGGTCACCGAGAGGCCGGAACGCCTCAGCATGAAGGTGCTGATGGCACTGCTCGACATCCTGGGCTGCCGCATGGAGGAACTCATCGAGCCGGTCCGCGTCACCGGCAGGCAGCGCAAGACCGCCTCCGGTGAAACTGCTGGACCGGCGACCGGACCGACCGAGAACGGCGTCGGCCCCTTCCGCCCGAAGCGAGCCCGCATCCTCTGACATGCCGCACAGCACCCCGGCCCCGGGACCGCGCTTCTTGACTCACCCGCGGGCCCTCATCATCAACGTCCTCGCCGCCACCGAGCCCGGACTGCCCACCCACGTCATCGAGGCGGCGGTGGACCAGATCGCGAACACTCGAGCCAAACTGCGTCGGCTCGCCCAGGCTCTGGACGCCGCACCGCACTTGCTGACGTCCGGGGCTCCGGAAGGCCCTCGGCTGGTTGAGCTGCTCATCCGCGCACTTAAGCCGCACGGCACGACACATCTGGTCCTCCCGCGGTGCGCGGGTTGCGGGCAGCAATACGCTCTCACTCGCGTCGATGGCCCTCGCCGCCTCTGCGGCAACTGCGGAGGCAAGGTCCGCAGCACCGCCTCGCGGCTGCCCTGCGCGGTCTGCGGCAAGCATCTGCTCGTGGCCGCCCGCGATAACAAAGGGCAGCCGCGCTGCCAGCGCCACCGCCCGCAAGAGACCGACAACGCCGCTCGGATCTGCGCACTCCTGCAGAAGCTGGACACCGGCCTGAACGAGACGACGCTCACGGAGATCGCCGAGCAGACCGCGCCCAAGCCGTTCCAACTCCGCGCGCTTACTGCCGAACTGACCGACCGCCCGGACCTGTTGACCGGGCAGGGCGCCTACGGATCACCC
>NZ_JBNNJZ010000923.1:0-2138 GCF_050270335.1 Streptomyces sp. NPDC059900 | reverse complement strand
AGCCAGTACGGACGGCGGCCCGGCCGCCGTGGTCTGCCTGCCCGCGGGCCAAATGCTGTGGCCTGGACCGCTCCGCGCGGACAGAATGGCCGGATGCGCCGTCTCGTGGTCATTGATGCTCCGTCCAATCTCGGTCTCCGGCCGCCCACCGAAGGCAGTGTGCCCGGGTGCTACAAGCTCGCGGGCGCGCTGCGCGAGCAGCGGCTGGTCCAGCGGATCGGGGCGTACGAGGGCGGAGTAGTCGTTCCGCCCCGCTACGACCGCGGCGGCTGGCAGGAGGGCGACGGCGTGTTCAACGCCGAGGCCATCGCCACGTACACCCGCAAGCTCGCCGACCGCATCGAACGCCACGTCCGGGCCGGTGACTTCCCGGTCGTCCTGGGCGGGGACTGTTCCATCCAGCTGGGCGCCTCGCTGGCCCTGCGCCGCATCGGGCGGTACGGAATCGCCGTCATCGACGGCTCCGCGGACTTCCGCCATCCCGGGAACTCCGACCGGATCGGTGCCGCGGGCGGCGAGGAGCTGGCCATCGCCACCGGCCGCGGCCAGAGGGACCTGACGGACCTCGAAGGGCTGCGGCCGTACATCAGAGATGAGGATGTACGGGTCTTCGGCATCCGGGACTACGACGACGAGCGGGCCGAGCTCACCGAGTTGAAGATCATGAACGCGACGGTCGGGGAGATCCGGGAGTGGGGCGCGGAGGAACTGGCGGGCGCGGTGGTGCAGACGCTTGAAGTACCGGTGACCGAGGGGTTCTGGGTGCACCTGGACGCGGATGTCCTGGACCCCTCGGTCATGCCTGCCGTCGACAGCCCCGACCCCGGCGGGCTGCTGCCCGACGAACTCGTCCCGCTGCTGAGGACGTTGGTGCAATCGGACCGGTGCGTCGGCTTCAACCTCACCATCTACGACCCCGATCTCGACCCCGACGGCTCCGGCGCGGCCCTCTTGGCCGACATCCTCCAGGAGGCCTTCGCCCGCCCCGGACCCGAAGCGGGCCCGGCCGCCCCCTGATCGGCGCCCGGGGAGGGCGGGCCTGTAGGCGCACACCAAACTGCCATCGGCGCCTGGCCAACGGCCGCACTCGCGCTATGGCCACCGACCCCCCGCGGTCAACTACAGAGGGGGGTCACCTCGCCCAGTCGTTCTCCGTCCGAAGCCGCTGGCGTGCTGCGTCGAGTCGCTGGCCGTAGTCCGCCGCGAACAACTCGGGGAGTGTCGTGTTCAGCGTTCCGGCGATGCGGCGGATCGGTGACCACACGGCGGGATCGTCGATGACGCGACTGAGGTCCGTCATCTGGAGCTTCTCCAGCCAATCGGACAGCACCAAGGCCTCATCCGACGTGAGTCTGATCGTGATCTGGCTGTCGCTCATGCGCCTCCCCAACTCTCCACCTCGACTTCGACCAAGGGATCTCTAGTTGACCGGTCTTCCCAGGAACTTCGCCGGAGCCAGGTCAAGGAACTTCCCCATTGCGGTGTGCAGTTGGGTCGCCGCGGTGCTGCCGGGCTCGGTCTCCAGGCTGCGGAACGTCAGCTCCAGGACCCGGTCGCCGTCGCGTACCAGCAGCGTGGCGATCCGGGCCTGCTGCCCGGGCGAACCGGCGAGCATCGTCCGCATCAGGGCCTCGTCGCCGAACCGCTGCTCGACCTCGAGCGGCTTGCTCGGATCGTCGGCCGGGTCCACCACCTGGAGGGGGATTTCCTGATCGCCGGCGCTGACCGTCCACGCCGGGCACTGGGCGTACACCTGCCGCATGTCGGCCATCCAGGCCGCGGCAGCTCCCGCGGTCCGTTCCGAGACCCCTTCATCGACGAGGATCGAGGAGTCGGCGGTCGCGAACGAGGTCCTGACCTCCCGGGGAGGCTTGTCGGTGAACGTCCGGTTCAGCAGAGCCGTGCTTTCCGCAGTGGGGCCGGTCATCGGCGGCGGGTCCTCGTCGGACGAGGGCGAGGCCAGCTCGGTGAAGTCCTCCAGGCCCGCTCGGGCCAGATCCGCGGCCCCGATGAGCAACCGCTCCAGGTCCCCCGCCGGGACAGTTGAAGACGATGACGAATCCTCAGAAGTACTCATAAGTCCCCCGCATATCAAGTACGGATTCTGTGCGCTGAGCGCCGCCGCCCCGTCGACGGTC
>NZ_JBNNJZ010000922.1:0-2143 GCF_050270335.1 Streptomyces sp. NPDC059900 | reverse complement strand
GTGGGATGCCGGGGTGCTCGCCGTCTGCTGAGCGGACGCTCACTCCGTGATCGCCGACGTGCAGCACGATGCGTTCGCTGGGGTGTTCTTCCAGGGCGCGCAACAGCGGGTCCTTCGAGACCGTCGCGCGGGTGGCGGCTTCGCCCAGAGTGGCGAGCATCAGCCGGTGGTCGGGGAAATCCTCGGACAGCAACCGGCAGTGCCGGTCCTCCCGCTCGGGCATGCGCAGCCAGACCCCGTGTGGCACCGCTTCGATGCGGACCCGCGCACTGCGCCGGACCTCGGCGACCGCGGCCCGCAGATCGTCGCCGTCAACCGTGCCGGCCCACTCCTGGGACGGTGGCTCTGGCGGCACCAGGGTCCGGGTGGAGAGCCGGTATCGGTCGGTCGCCGTCAGGCCAATCGCCTCACGGCTCGCCTCGATGTGCAGGCCCGCGAGCACCGCCATCCCCGGCTCGTGCGCGGTCGCGGTCAGGACCTGCTCGACCGCATCCGCCAGGACGGGACCCTTCAGCGTGGCGATCAGCAGACCGGGCACGTTGGCACCGAGCGCGGACTTGATGTCCCCAGCCTTCTGCAGTGCCGCAGCCGCATCCCCCACGATCTTGGCGACATGCTCGTCGAGCAGCCGTGCCGCCTCCTCGGCCTCGGTGTCAAGGACCGCCTCGACCGCAGCGAGAGGCATGGCGATCTCGCGGAGCTGACGCAGTGTGGTTGCCCGCGCCAGCTGGTCGGCGGCGTAGTAGCGGTAGCCCGTAACCGGGTCTACTTCGGCAGGGGGCAGTAGCCCGGAGTCGGAGTAGAACCGCAACGCGCTGGAGGTCAGGCCACTGCGTCGGGCAAAGACCCCGATGGGCATCAGCTCGGAATTAGGCACCTCGCCATCATTGAGCTTCAACCAACTCGAAGGTCAACAGCGACGTGAGGCGTCACCAATGTCATGGCCAGCAACCCCTAGTCGTCCCGGACGGCAGGGAAGACCGTGTGGAGCAGGTGGAGCACGGTGCGGGTGAGGATCACGTGGAGGTCTGCGCGCGAGAGCGTGCCGCGGACCAGCCATTCCCTGGAGGCGGACTTCAGCATGGAGCTGTGGGCGCGGATCATCGCCCGCAGCTTCTCCCGGCCCTCGACGACGTCGGTCATCATCGCGGCCTCCAGGATGCGGTCCGTGGAGATCTCGTCCGACTCCAGCATGATCCGGTCGATCTCCGGATCGTTGCCGAGCCCTTCCAGGCCGATCGCGGACAGCCACATTTCCCGGTTTCGCTCGACGACCTCGAGCCAGCGGTCGACGCAGACGGACAAGCGCTCCTCGGCGGTCGTCGGGGGCAGCCGCTCGGACACGGAGGCGGGGACGACCATCATCTGGCGCACGACCTCCAGGTAGAGCTCGCGCTTGCCGCCGAAGTAGTGGTTGATCAGTGCGCGGGCCACGCCGGCCTCGGTGGCGATGTCCGACAGGGACACCTGGGTGTAGCCGCGTGCCCCGAAGAGCCGACGGGCCACGCTGAGGATTTCGGCACGCCTGGCGTCCGGTTCCAGCCTGCGTCGCTGTGTCTGGCGCTGACCGCTCATAGCGTTGTCGTCCTTCTCGTTGCTCTGCGGGGCTGGCTTGGTGGTCCTGCTTCGTGGTCGTTGCCTCGTGGTCTTGCTCCGTGGTGTGTGACGGATTCATGTCTACATCGACTCGGCCGCCGCGTGCGGGGACTCGATGCTTCTCCGTGCCGCAAACTCACTGTTGGCCATATGTCAATAGGTTGCGCATGCAGGTGTCACAGTTGCCCGGAATTCTCTCATCTGCTGTTGCAGGTACCTGAGTTGAGGCCTGCGAGCACTATTGACAGTACGCCAATAAGTGACGTTACTAGTCCCCGCCGGATCCGCCGGATCCGCTGCGGTGCCGCCCCGCGGCTTGGCGATACCGCACCGAGGCCCGACGTCCACCACGGAAGAAAGAGCGAGGACAGTGTGAGCGAAGCCTTCATCTACGACGCCATCCGCACTCCGCGCGGCAAGGGCAGGGACGGCTCCCTGCGCCACGTCACGCCGCTTTCGCTGGTGGCCGGACTGATCGACGAGTTGGGCCGGCGGCTGCCGGGCCTGGACCCCGGCCGGCTCGACGATGTCGTGCTCGGTGTGGCTA
>NZ_JBNNJZ010000921.1:0-2147 GCF_050270335.1 Streptomyces sp. NPDC059900 | reverse complement strand
GCTTCGGCAACGTATGGACCCTGGCCCTGAGCCTGGGCGTGCCGCCCTGGGTGGCACCGCTGGTGGCTCCCGCCGTGGACCTGTCGGTGCTGGGCCTGCTGCTGGCCGTCCGCCATATGGCGCTGCACGGCGCCGGACGCGAACAAATGCGCCCCGCCCGGCGACTGTTGATCTTCTCCAGTGCGATGACCCTGGCGCTGAATGTGGCCGACCCGCTCATCACGGGACAGTTCGGCAAAGCGGCCTTCGACGCGGTCGGGCCTCTGCTGCTGATCGGCTGGGCCGAGGTGGGTCCCGGACTGCTGCAGACCCTCGGCGGAATCCAGCGCGCGCCGCAGCCCGGTACCGCCGTTGCGGAGCGTGCGACCACCATCGACAGCCATCCGCCTGCCGGCACCCGGCGCGCGAGCGCAGAGAAGTGCGCTGAGCCGCAGGGGTGCGGGGAGGACTTGCTCGACCGGGCCCGGCGTGAGGATGCCCGGCACTGGGAGGCATTCCAGCGCCCTATCTCGGCGGAGACGCTCCGCAAACGGCTGCACGTCGGCGCCGCCAGGTCCCGGATGCTGGTAGCCATGGTCCGCGCTGATACCTCCCGGGCGCCCCGGGGCCACACGTCGGAGGTGACCGCGGCCGCGTGAACGGGCGCACCAGGAACGGCGCGTTTGCGCCCAGCTCCACTCCGGCTCTGCGCTTCTGTGACCGGATGAGGCTGCGAGGGTCCGCTCGCGTGGAGGTGACCGGTTATCCGGCGGCCGATCGCGGCACTATCGGCGGCCCCGGTCGTCCGTCCCGGATGCTGATTGTTGGGGTGTCAGTTGTCGCTCGGGGAGTGCTGCTGACTGAACTAATGTAAACATTTTCCCCGTTCGGATGTGGTATCTAGCTTTCAGCCATGAAAGATCCACAGAGTCAGCCACGTGACCTGCTGTTATACGCGCGGATTCCTCTAGCGGGCACGACTTAATCAAAAGCCCTACACGAGTGTGCCGTTGCCACCACACTGTGGTCCTCTGCGAGCAGTGGGGGGTTGAAGTGGCGGAGACGACACCGGACAGAACGGATCAGTCCGAGGGGGAGAGCGGCGAGAACCAACCGGAGGCCGGACGTTCCAAACGGATGAAGACCTGGGTGGCCGCCGCCGTCGCAGCCGGACTGGCCGCTGGCGTGAGCGGTGAGGCCCAGGGCGTCTTCTCATCCATGGTGAGTTATGTGAAGGATTGGTTCGTTCCACCCTCACCGGATGAGAGCCTGCCGTTCACGGCCGAGACTACGGTTGTTGACCCTTGGGATGTATGCGTGGGCGGCGCCGGCATGGTGTTTCTGAAGCCCCCGTCGTTGAAGGCTGTGAAACAGGAGTTCGGGAAACGCTGGAGCGGCGACGATCCAAACTATTGGAAGGAGTCAACATTCGATACCCGCTATGAGGCGAAGCCGGCCAACTATTCGATCGTGAATCTGCTGATCCAGGGCAAGACGTCGAAGGCCGTTGTCATCGAACGTATTAGCGTGAAGCCGGTTTCGGTCAAGGATGCCCCCAAAGGGTTGCGTCTTCGAACCTGGGGAGGATGCGGCGACGCGAACATGAGCCGTTTCCTGGTTGACCTGGATACTGAGCGGCCACAGCTCAAATTCAGGGACGGCAGGGACGATGATGGCAAACGGCGCGTCAGTAGCTTCCCGTACAAGGTCACCAGTAATGACCCGGAGACAGCAGTAATTGTCCCGATGACGAACGAGCACGACTACCGCTTCAAGTTCGTCATCGAATGGAAGAGTGGAGCAGATTCGGGCGAGCTGGAGGTCGGTGACGGCAGCCGGGGTGACGCCCCCTTCGAAGTGGTGTCCGGCTCAGCCTCGGAGCAATACAGCCTCGGTCAGGACCTGAAGCCGCAGCCCACACAGGAGCCGAAGGTCACGGACCCCTTCGCCGAGATCGACGCTCAGGGACAGTAGGAGCGATGAGAGTGAACTCAGCGCGGCTTCGAAGCGGGTTGCTGGTCGCACTAGCTGGGGTGTTGGCCGCTGTCATCGGAGCCTTGGGTTACAGGTGGGTCCACGACGGAGCCCATGCATCTCCCAGCAAGGAAGCTAGGGGCCCTAGCACGTCCCAGCCGCAGTCATCAGGAGCCGGGAACGCATCCTTGGTC
>NZ_JBNNJZ010000920.1:0-2153 GCF_050270335.1 Streptomyces sp. NPDC059900 | reverse complement strand
CACCAGGACGGTGTAGGAGCCGACGAGCCCCATCTGCGCGAACAGGTAGTACCAGGGCACGAGCAGCGAGATCGCGGGCACGATGCGGGCGACGAGGATCAGCGAGCCGGTGCGGTGCATCCCGAACCGGCCCACGGCCCACGCGGCGGGCACCGCGATGACGGCGGACAGGGCCGTGGACACCACACCCACGAGCAGGGAGTTGCCCATGGAGCGCACGATCTGCCCGGCCTCCACGATGCTGCGGAAGTTGTCCAGGGTGGGCGTGAACCACAGGCCCACGCTGGGGTCGGTGACCTGCACGTTGGTCTTGAACGCGGCGGCGAACATCCACACCAGGGGCAGCGCGAAGACCAGGGTGACCAGGGTGATGGCCGCTCCGCGCAGCCAGCCTCGCACCCGCCGCCCGCGCGCGGCGGGTGCGAGGGGCTGCCGGGCGGCAGGGGTGGCGGTGGCACTCATGCGGTCTTCCTTCCGCCGCGGCGGCGCAGCAGGACCACGACACCGATGATGAACAGCGTGAACAGGACCAGGACGGCGGCGGCCAGGCCGTACTCCTGGTAGTCGAAGGTCAGGCCGTAGGCGTAGACGTTGAGGGTCTCGGCCTCGAAGTCGGAGCCGCCGCCCGCGCCCTTGGTGGCGTAGAGGATGTCGAAGGTCTTCAGCGCGTCGACCGCGCGCAGGACCAGGGCCGTGGCGAGGGTGGGGCCGAGCATCGGCAGGATGACGTAGCGGAAGCGCTGCCAGGCGTTGGCCCCGTCGACCAGGGCGGCTTCCTCGGGCTCCTCGGGCAGCGTGGTCAGGCCCGCGAGCAGGAGCAGCGTCATCATCGGCGTCCACTGCCATACGTCGATGAGCATCAGCATCGGCAGCGACTGGCTCACCGAGCCGAGGAACTCCTGGCGGGGCAGGCCGATGCCCTCCAGCAGGTGGTTGGCGATGCCGTTGGTGGGATCGAGGATCAGCAGCCACAGGACGCCGATCGCCACGGGGGTGGCGAGCAGCGGGATGATCAGGACGGTGCGCACCAGGCGCATGCCGCGGAACGGCTTGCGCATGAGCATCGCGAGCGCGAGGCCGAGGACGGTCTCAAGGACCACGGCGCCGACGGTGAAGACGAGGGTGCGGCGCGCGGCGGGCCAGAAGCGGCGGGCGTCGCCGAGCGCGTCGGTGAAGTTCCGCAGTCCGATGTGGCGCTTGTCGGCGTTCACCGCGCCGAAGGCGTCGGTCAGGCTCAGGTCGAGCGTGAAGGCCAGCGGGAAAACGATCATCAGGCCGACGAAGAGCAGGGCCGGGGCGAGCATCGTCCACTTCAGGCGCCGGTTGGCCTGCTCGAAGGTGCGCGGCGGCCGGGTGCGTTTGCCGGGTGCGGGGGGCGGGGTGTGGGCGCGGGCCGGGGAGACCTCGGTGGCGGCCATCAGGACTCCTTGTGGCGGTTGTCGCGGACGAGGAAATCGGCGAACTCCGCGTCGGCGTCGCGCATGACGGGCGCCACGGACTCGCCGAGGATCGACGCGACCAGCGGGCGGCCGACGATGTCCCTGGCCCGGCCCACCTGGAGGACCCGCGGCCGGTCGTAGCCCAGACCGCGTTCGGCGTTGATCCGCATCGACTCGGCGAGGTCCTTGGGGAAGGCGGCCAGGGTCCGCGGGTCGTCCCACACGGAGCTGCGGGCGCCGGGAATGCCGTCGGACTGGAGGGCGGCGGACATGTCCGGTCCCCCGGCCCACCTGATGAACTCCCAGGCGTCGTCGCGCAGGAGGGAGAACTTGTTGATGCCCAGGCTCCAGGAGGGGATGTTGTGCGGCCTGGCGCCGGCCGGGCCCGCGGGGAAGGGCGCGAAGCCCACCGTCTCGCGCACGCCCTTGGTCGCGACCTTCGGGTCGAGGAAGCTGCTGTAGACGGCGTCGGCGTCTATGTAGAACGCCGCCTTGCCCTGCGCGAAGATCGGCATGGCCTGTTCCAGGCTCATGTTGGTCGCTCCCGGCGGCCCCGCCCGGCCGAGCAGCCCGCCGTAGTACTCGTAGGCGGCCAGCGCCTCGCGGCTGCCGATACCGGACTTGCCGCCGACGAGGAAGTCGCCGCCGTACGAGTACAGGAAGCTGGACCACTGGGACACCGCGCCGCTGCGCTGCCCGCGGCCGACATAGCCG
>NZ_JBNNJZ010000919.1:0-2158 GCF_050270335.1 Streptomyces sp. NPDC059900 | reverse complement strand
GTCTGGCTCTGCGGGCGCGGGGCCTGACCCCGGGCGCCAGGCTTCGGTCGCGGACGCAGCTGGCGGTCTGGCGTCGATCCGGAGGAGGGACGGTTCAGCAAGGACGCAGATGCCGACGTGACAGCCCACCGCACTCACTCCGCATAGACAGGCTCCACGTGGCGTGCGTGATGCAGTTATCGAGTTCCTCGTTGCGGAAGGAGCTCGTGGCGCTCCCGGACCAGACAGTCACCGATCCCGGGGCACAGCCGAGGCTTCAATCCACGACACCGCGCAGCTCATGCTGCATGCTGCCCGACACCCAGACCGGTTGCCGGCTGAGTGGCCCACCTGCACCCTGGCAGCGCTACTGTCCGCAGCGCCCCGACGGGGGCTGGTGGTTCCGCGTTCGTTCCGGCGGAATACCGGATGGTGCCGACGCTGGCAGCGGCATGTGTGCTGGCCGAATCACCGCACCGGATGGTACCGACGGCTCGAATCTACTGGACCGGCTCGCCGTCCAGCTACGACGACGTCGTGACCGTCACCACCGCGGTGGAACCACCAGTACTTCGCCCTGCCCCGCGAGCCACGGCCAAACCCTCCCAGCCCGGAAACACCTGCAGGACGGAGCAAATCCGTGAATACCAGCGAGCCCCTGCTGGTCTGTATCCCGCCCCTGTACTGCCCCATTCCCGCAGCGATCCACCCTCAGCACGCGGACATGCAACTCCGGGCGCTGGACTGGATGGCGCAGTTCGGATTCTGCGCCGACGAGACCAGTCGCCGCAGAGTAGTGGCGATCAACGGAGCCGAGTTCGTCGCCCGCATGACCCCGCGAGGAGACCCCGAACGCATGCAGGTGTTCGTGGACTGGGCCCACCTGTCACTGCTCTTCGACGATACCTACGATCTGCTGAGCGACTCATCGGCGGGCGGCGCACTGGCCGGCTTCGCCGAGATGGCCGTCAAGCTCATGCGCACCTTCGAAGCCCCCCAGGCATCGATGATGCCTCCCGACAGCCCCTTCTCCGCCCCCCTGCACGACCTCGCACAACGCACCCACCGGTTCGCCACCCCGGTACAGCTCCGCCGCATGGTCGAAGCCCAGAGGACCTGGCTGTCGTGCGTAGCCTGGGAAATCGCCTGCAAAACCCGGCCCGAACCCCCCAGCCTCAACGACTACGTCGTCCTGCGCATGGGCACCGTCGGCGGAATTGCCAGCTCCTCCTGGATTGAAATCCTCAACGCCACCGAAGCCCCCAGCCACGCGATCGACTCCCTGCCCGTGCGGGCACTGTCTGAGACGGCGGGCCTGATCGTCGGAATGGACGAAGACCTCTACTCCTACGGGAAAGACCTGTGGCACCAACAACGCGACGGCACACCCCTGCTCAATATCGTCAGCATCGTCGGACACCATCTCGCCTGCTCGCACGAGCAGGCACTCGCCGAAGTGGTCATGATGCGGGACCGCCTCATGAACCTCTTCCTGACCCTGCGCAACCAGATCCTGCGCGACGCCTGCCCCGCACTGGCCCTCTACCTGACCGACCTCGGCCACTACATCCGAGGGACCGCCGACTGGGGCATGCACACCGACCGCTACCGAAACCCCGATGGTGCCTCGCCCCACGCGGTCGAGATCGTCCATCAGTGGTCGGAAACACCATCAGATACTTCCCTCAAGCCGCTCCCGCTTCCGGCCATTAGATGGTGGTGGGACCAACTTCAGGACGCCTCGCAGGGAATGAGCAGGTCTGCGGATGATCAAGGGCAGCGGGACCTGGGTCACGCCCCCAGTGCAGCCCCCGCGCCGGGAGGGGTTCGCCAGGTCCTGCGCAACCCATAACGGCCTGAGTACTGAAGACCATCAACAAGGTCCGGACGACGAAACGAGCCGATCATGAAGGCCAGGTCCATAGTCACAGCGCCCGGGGCCCTCCCTGTCTTGGGCCATGCCCTGCGCATGCGGAAGAACCCGGCAAAGTTCCTTAGCTCGCTAGCCGCGCACGGTGACTTGGTGGAGATTCGTGTGGGTCCTTGGAAGGCGTACGTGGTGTGTGAGCCCGACCTGACGCATCAGGTCCTGGTCAACGACAGAGTCTTCGACAAAGGCGGCCCGCTCTTCGACCGTGGACGTGAGGTGGCGGGCAACGGCCTCTCGACCTGCCCGCAC
>NZ_JBNNJZ010000918.1:0-2161 GCF_050270335.1 Streptomyces sp. NPDC059900 | reverse complement strand
CCCTGTCCGCGGTGTTCACCGGCGACTTCGGGCGGGCGATGGCCGCGATCGCCGAGGAGGAGGCGCTGGCCGACGCGGTCGGTGACCTGCCGCAGCTCTACCCCCGAGTGCACCTGGCGGCGTGGCGTGGCTGCCGTCAGGAGGTGCTCGACCTGTTCACCGATGTCACGAACCGGCCCAGCGGGCAGCTGACCGCGAATGCCCACTGGGCGACGGCCGTGCTGTACAACGGCCTGGGCGACTACCCGGCCGCGCTGGCCGCCGCCGGGCGCGCGGTGGCGGGCGGCGACCTGTTCCTCACCGGCATCGCGCTGCCCGAACTGGTGGAGGCGGCCGTCCGGTGCGGCGAGACCGCCGCCGCACACACGGCGCTGGAGTCCCTGCTCGAGCGTACGGAGCCCGCGGGAACCCCATTCGCCCTCGGCGTGGCCGCGGGGGCGCGGGCGCTGGTCAGCGAAGCGGAGGACGACCACCGGGAGGCGCTCGAGCACCTGACGAACACCACGCTGGTCCCGCACCTGGCGCGGGCGCACCTGCGGTACGGGGAATGGCTGCGCCGCGCCGGCCGGCGCCGTGACGCGCGCGAACACCTGCGCACCGCGCACGAGCAGCTCTCGGCAACCGGACTGGAGGCGTTCGCCCGGCGCGCCGCGGACGAACTGCGCGCGACCGGGGAAGTCGCCCGCAGCCGCTCCGCACCCACCTACGACCGTCTGACCATGCAGGAAACGCACATCGCACGCCAGGTCGCGGCGGGTGCGACGACGAAAGAGGTGGCCGGGCGCTTGTTCCTCAGCCCGCGCACCGTGGACGCCCACCTGCGGAACATCTTCCGCAAGCTCGGTATCACCTCACGCAGACAGCTCAGGGACATGCCCGATCTCGGGTGACGCGGCACGCGCATCTTCGGCTCCGGGGGGGCCTTCGGCCGCGGGCGTCCAACTCTCCTCAGCATCCAGAAATGCCTGGGTGAGCGGCTCGCCGCCCTCCAACGCGCCCTGACCGCAACGGAGATGCTGCGTGGTCGGGGGGCACTGCTGATTCCGGCCGGGGGTGTCATCCCCCGGCCGGACTGTCCGGCCGGGACGGGATCGTCCGTACCCGGCTCGGCGCTGTTGCACGGGCGCGCCTCGAAGGTTCCGGCAGGCCGGGCCTGCCTTTTCTGCGTACCGCTTGTCATGCCGACGGCGCGACAGTGTGTTCGATCAATACCGGGCGTTCGGTGATCTGCACGGAGTCCTCGGCGTTCAGGGCCGACGCGGTGCCGTCGAGCCGGCGGACGGTCGATGCCCCGGTGCCGGCGCGGACGGTCGCCGTACCGGAGTACGCCCAGACGATGCGGGTCGTACGCGGCGTTCCCCGTGCGTCCGGGGCGGTGAACCGGCACTCCCAGACGTTCTCCGGGAGGGAGACCTCCGGGCCGTGCCCGCAGGAGGTGACGCGTGCGTGCGCGAGCCACTGCTGCAGCACCCCCACGAACAGGCCTGCCTTCGTCGGCGGTTGCCGCTCGGCCTGGAGCACGATCGGGATCTTCCCGTTGCCCCAGGCGTAGAAGTACATGCGTTGCAGGCCCCAGTTGCGGGCGTACAGGCCCGCGAGGTAGAAGCGGACGGCGTGGTCGGCTGCCTGTTCCGGCTCGAGTGGATCGTTCAGCGGCAGGGTCTGGGTGGTGCCGGTGTTCCACAGCGGGAGGTGGTAGCCGGCTTTCTGGAAGGTCTGCTCAACTTTTCGTACCGCTTCCAGGATGGTCTCCGGCGGGTCGGTTACTCGGCGTTGGTAGAGCTTGACGCCCGCCGCGTCGCAGTACTGGTAGCCGCCCAGCGCGGCGAATTCCGTCAGAAACCTGTGCGCCCGAGCCGTCCACAGTTTCGTGACCGAGGGACAGACCACCGTCGCGTCGGGGTCTCGCTCCTTGATGATGCGGCTCGCTGTGCGGGTCATCTCGACGAGCGTCTTCACGCTGCCGTTGTAGTGGTGCTCGTGGTTGGCCATGACCCACAGCTCGTAGGCGTCGATGCGGGCGCCCGCGTGCCGTACGAGCGCCCGCACGAAGGCATCCCAGTCGGCCAGGTCGTTGGGAGGGGCTGCCCGGGCGCCCTCGGGGTAGGCGGCCTTCCGGGCGTCAGGGGCAGCCCAGGCAGGCGTGCCGCCGAAGACGAAC
>NZ_JBNNJZ010000917.1:0-2166 GCF_050270335.1 Streptomyces sp. NPDC059900 | reverse complement strand
GCCCTGCAGGCTCTGCCCTCGACTGCGGCTCATCACCCTCGTCCGCGAGGCGATCGACGCCCACGACCTGCCCCGGCAAGGCCCTGCCGCCGGTCATCCGAGCCGGGGTCCACCACCCGAGAGGCCGTAGGCGCTGTCGGGGGCCGGCCGCACTAGGGGTGATCGTGCAGACGTTCCCGGGACCGGGCGGACCGGCGGATGGTCTGGTCGGCCCCGCGAGCGGACACGGTTCCTGCCCGGTCGGCGCGAGTCCGGGCTCCAGCGCCGTGAAGTTGATTGCAAGCGAGGGACAAGATGCGTAACTCGGCCGGTATCTGGGAGAACTCCGCTATCTTCGAGCGGTGCGAGCAGGTGCGCCACGACGCCCGGGAAGCGGCTGACAGGGCACGCGAGATGCGCGCCGAGGCAGAACGGATGCGGCTGAAGGCAGCGCAGCTGCGTGTCGCCCCGCGAGGCTGCCGTAGCCGCGCCGACGCGGGGACATCAAAGGCGGGGGCGCCGGACCCTGCACGTCCTCCGCCCGATCGCCCGCCACTCGCGGCGCAGCTCATCGTGTCTTCCTTCGTGCGGCGACGGCCCTCCCACCCCGTATGCGCCGGGACATAGCGCTCCATCGGGGCACCGCTCACACCAGCGAGAGCGCGCATCGCGCAGCCGATCACGGCGCCGCCACCTGGCCGTACACCGACGTGGCCGCCCTGCTGCAGCTCAAAGCGCTCGCTTTGCCGAATGAACGCCACCAGCTGTGGCGGGAAGACTGGCGCCCCTGAACCGCACGGCACGACCGTCGATACCCGGCACGCGGGATCGCGGACAGGCGCAGGCGCACGCCGATGAGCGTGCACCAACCGTGAAGTTACGCGCGCCCCGGCCAGCCGTCAGGGCCCGAACGCAATCGCGCGGAGCCCGGCCCGGTCGTCCTGCTCCCTCACGAGCCTGCGAGGGACCGCGGCGTCGCGGTCCCTCGCACTCGTTCACGGAAGGAACGTCACGGCCGGGAAGGCCGGGGACGGGCCGTCGAGCAGGTGCTCGCGGCGGTGGCGCAGGTGCTGGTCGAAGAACGCGAGCGGATACGCCTGCTGGATCCGCACCGCCTGACCGGGGTCGAGGGTGCCGATCACGTCTTCGAGCTGCTTCCTGCTCCATCCATACAGCTTCGCTACCTGCGGGAACAGCGCCTCATTGTCGCCGTACGAGATATGGGACGCGCCCTGTGCCTGGATGTCCAGCCGCCAGCCCTTCAGGTGCGGCCAGAAAGCGGCAGCCGCGGGATTGGTGGAACGGGCGAACTCGGCCGACATCATCATGAACGGCCGGTGCAGGTCGCCGTCCAGCGCCGGCTTCATCTGCATCGGCCCGTCCACGCTCAGGCCGGCCCGGATCCGTTCGTCCGCGAGCATGGCGCAGGCGGTGGCCGTGCCGCCCTTGGACCAGCCGAACGCGCCCATGCGCCGCGCGTCGAGGCAGCCCAGCAGCCCGGCAGGCAGCTTTCTGCGGTCGGCGTCGGGATTGTGGCCGGCGGCGATCTGCTCGACGCAGTCCAGGACGAAGCGCAGATCGGCGGCGAAGTCCCCGGGCAGCGTCGGCGCCCGCTCGTCATCGAGCGGCACATCGATCCGGCCGTCGGGGAATCGGGTGTAGGTGTCGTACTGGTGGGCCACCGTCACCACCGCATAGCCGTGGCTGGCGAGCTCCTGGACCACCACGGTGTGATCGCCCTGGTGGCTGTGCGCGCCGTGCGAGAACACGACCACGGGCAGTCGCCGGCCCGTACGCCGCACCGGAGCGCCCACATGCCCGGCCGTCAGCGGCCCCCGCGAGGCCAGATCGCTCAACCCGGCGTCGGCGAGGAACGCCTCAAACGCCCCCTCCGGCATCCAGGGCGCCACCGGATACCGCTCGACGTTCCGGGCCGGATACCAGACGGTGGCCATCAACTCGCGGAAGCGTCCGGGTCCCGCGATGTCGTCCGGACGCGACCGGTCCACGAGATGCAGTTGGACCGTGCCCACCGGGTGCGGCCCTCTCGGCGCGGGCAGCGTCAGCCGCCCCGCGGCAGGCTCGACCGCGCCCGGCCCGGCCCATGCAGGGCCGGCAACACCGGCCAGCGGCACCGCGGCCCCGGCAGTCAGCGCGGCTCCCATCATGCGGCGGCGCGTCATACCC
>NZ_JBNNJZ010000916.1:0-2173 GCF_050270335.1 Streptomyces sp. NPDC059900 | reverse complement strand
TCGTACGTGTCCGTGCCCTCGGCGGCGGCCTCGATGAGGACGTCACCGATCCACACCGCGTGGGCGTCGTCGCCCTGGAGCGCGCCCTTGTAGACGACGTTCGACTTGCAGTGCGGCTGGTTGTGGTCGACCAGGAGGCGGTGCTCCTGGTGCTGGCCGGCGTCGGTGACGTACAGGCCGAGGAGCTCGGCCTCGCCGCCCGTGCCCGCGTACTCGACGCGGGGGTGCAGGCGTACGACGTCGCCGCCGAAGGTCACGACGACCGACTTGAAGGTGGCGTCGCGGCCGATCAGCGCGTTGTGCTGCGCGATGTGCACGGCCTTGTCGTCCCAGTCCTGGACGGAGACGACGGTGAGCTTGGCGCCGTCACCCAGGAGGTAGTCGACGTTGGCGGCGAGCACGGCGTCACCGGTGTGGTCGATGACGACGAGGGCCTCGGCGAACGCGCCCACCTCGATGACCTGGTGGGAGAAGGCGAGGCCGCCCTCGCCGTGCACGGCGATGCGGATCGGCTCGGTCAGGACCGTCTCCTTGGGGACGGTCACCACCGAGGCCTTCTCGAAGGAGCTGTAGGCCTGCGCGGCGACGCGGTCGACGGGCTTGCCCGCCTTGCCCACGCGTGCGTCCTCACGGCCTACGGTCTCCTGGGTCACGCCCGCCGGGGCCGTCACCTCGACACGGATGCCGCCGGTGGCGACCGCCGTGCCGTCGTGCAGCCCGCGCAGGCGCTCCAGCGGGGTGAACCGCCACTCCTCCTCGCGGCCGTGGGGGACCGGGAAGTCCGCCACGTCGAAGGACGGGGGAGCGCTCATGCGGGTGGCGACGGTTGACTCGGCGGCCACCGCGATGGACCCGGCGGTGGTGGATCCCACCGGAATGTTCTGAGCCTCAGCCATGGCTGTCGTCGTGCTCTCTCTCTGGGTAAAGAAATCGGTCGCTGCTGCGGGGGACCGGCCGGTCTTAACCGACCGAACCCTCCATCTGCAGCTCGATCAGCCGGTTCAGCTCCAGGGCGTACTCCATGGGCAGCTCCTTGGCGATCGGCTCGACGAAGCCGCGCACGATCATCGCCATGGCCTCGAACTCCGTCAGACCGCGGCTCATCAGGTAGAAGAGCTGGTCGTCGGAGACCTTGGAGACGGTCGCCTCGTGGCCCATGGACACGTCGTCCTCGCGCACGTCCACGTAGGGGTACGTGTCGGAGCGGGAGATCGTGTCGACGAGCAGCGCGTCACACAGGACGTTCGACTTCGATCCTGCGGCGCCCTCGCCGATCTCGACGAGACCGCGGTAGGAGGTGCGGCCGCCGCCGCGCGCCACGGACTTCGAGACGATGTTGGAGGAGGTGTTGGGCGCCATGTGGACCATCTTGGAACCGGCGTCCTGGTGCTGGCCCTCGCCCGCGAAGGCGATGGACAGCGTCTCGCCCTTGGCGTGCTCGCCCATGAGGTAGACGGCGGGGTACTTCATCGTCACCTTGGAGCCGATGTTGCCGTCGATCCACTCCATGGTCGCGCCCTCGTACGCCACGGCGCGCTTGGTGACCAGGTTGTAGACGTTGTTCGACCAGTTCTGGATCGTCGTGTAGCGGCAGCGGCCGCCCTTCTTGACGATGATCTCGACGACCGCGGAGTGCAGGGAGTCCGACTTGTAGATCGGCGCCGTGCAGCCCTCGACGTAGTGGACGTAGGCGTCCTCGTCGACGATGATCAGCGTCCGCTCGAACTGGCCCATGTTCTCCGTGTTGATGCGGAAGTAGGCCTGGAGCGGGATCTCGACGTGCACGCCCTTGGGGACGTAGATGAACGAGCCGCCGGACCACACGGCGGAGTTCAGCGACGCGAACTTGTTGTCGCCGACGGGGATGACCGTGCCGAAGTACTCCTTGAAGAGCTCCGGGTGCTCCTTCAGCGCCGTGTCGGTGTCCAGGAAGATGACGCCCTGCTCCTCCAGGTCCTCGCGGATCTGGTGGTAGACGACCTCGGACTCGTACTGAGCGGCGACACCGGCGACGAGGCGCTGCTTCTCCGCCTCGGGGATGCCGAGCTTGTCGTACGTGTTCTTGATGTCCTCGGGCAGGTCCTCCCAGGACTCCGCCTGGCGCTCCGTGGAACGGACGAAGTACTTGATGTTGTCGAAGTCGATGCCCGACAGGTCCGAGCCCCAGTTGGGC
>NZ_JBNNJZ010000915.1:0-2177 GCF_050270335.1 Streptomyces sp. NPDC059900 | reverse complement strand
CCCGAGTACGCGGCCGGCCAGGGACGGGCGGCGGCCACGCCCGTGGAGGAGATCCTTTGCGAGCTGTTCGCCGATGTGCTGGGCGTGGAACGGGTGGGGCCGGAAGACGGCTTCTTCGACCTCGGCGGGGACTCACTGCTGGGCATGCGCCTGGTCGCGCGTATCCGGGCGGTGCTGGACGCGAAAGTCAGCATCCGCGACCTGTTCGGCACACCCTCGCCCGCCGGTCTGGTGCGGCAGCTGGCCGATTCTGTCGAACGCAAGCGACTGGAGCTGCTGCCGCAGCCGCGCCCCGACCAGGTGCCGGTCTCGTACGCACAACGCCGCATGTGGTTCTTGAACCGGCTGGCCGAGGCCGACTCGGAGGCGGCCGGGGCGTACAACCTGCCCCTCGCGCTGCGGATGGAGGGCGCGCTCGACCTGGAGGCGCTCAAGGCGGCGCTCGGCGACATCGCCGAGCGGCACGAGAGCCTGCGCACCGTCTTCCGTGACGCGGATGGCGAGCCGTGGCAGCGGGTGCTGGAGGGCGCTGCCGGACGGCCCGCGCTGTACGTGGAGCAGGCCGCTGCGGAGCGCCTGGAGGAACAGCTCGCGGCGGCGTCGGGCCGCGGCTTCGATCTGAGTGCGGAGCTGCCGTGGCGGGTGTCGTTGCTGACCGTGGCACCGGAGGAGTTCGTACTGCTGTTGGTGGTGCATCACATTGCCTCGGACGGCTGGTCGATGGGGGTGCTGGCCCGGGATCTGCGGGTCGCGTACGAGGCGCGGTGTGCGGGTCGGGCGCCGGGCTGGGAAGCGCTGCCGGTGCAGTACGCGGATTACGCGCTGTGGCAGCGGGAGGCGTTGGGCGATCCCGGTGATCCGGAGAGTGTGATCAGTGGGCAGCTGGCGTACTGGAAGGACGCCCTGGCCGGCGCGCCGCCGGAGCTGGCCCTGCCGGTGGACCGCGCGCGCAGGGGGCAGCCCTCCTTCCGGGGCGGCAGTGTGCCGGTCTCGGTGGAGGCGCACACGCACCGACGGCTGGTGGCGGTGGCTGCCCGGGGCCGGGCGACGATGTTCATGCTGGTGCACGCCGCGCTGTCGGTGCTGCTGTCGCGGATGGGTGCCGGGTCCGACATCCCCGTGGGCACGGGGATCGCCGGCCGCGGGGACACGCAGCTGGAGGGACTGTCGGGATTCTTCGTGAACACGCTGGTGCTGCGGACGGACCTGGCGGGCGACCCGTCGTTCGCCGAGGTGCTGCGGCGCGTCCGGGAGACGGATCTGGCGGCATACGCGCATCAAGACGTGCCATTTGAGCGGCTGGTGGAGGAGCTGAACCCGGCGCGCTCGCTGTCCCGCAATCCGCTGTTCCAGGTGATGCTCGCACTGCAGAACATCCCTGAGGCTGAATGGCAGCTGCCCGGCTTACGCGTCACCCCGCTCCCGCCCGTGGCCGAGTTGCCGGCGCGGTTCGACCTCTCCGTGACGCTGGGCGAGCGGCGGGCACCGGATGGTGCTCCGGCGGGTCTGGGGGGCGGGATTCTCTACGCGGCGGATCTCTTCGACGAGTCGACGGTACGGGCCCTTGGCGACCGTCTCGTACGGGTCCTTGAGCAGGTGGCCGCCGATCCGCAGGTGCGGCTGAGCGAGATCGACGTACTGGGGAGGGGTGAACGGGCGCGCGTGGTCGAGGAATGGAACGCCGGCACCCGGCCGTTCGGCCCGCTGACCGTGCCGGAGCGCTTCCAGGAGTGGGCGGTGCGGGCCCCGGACGTGGCCGCGGTGCGCTGCGGGTCCCGGGAGCTGTCGTACGCGGAGTTGGAGGCGCGGTCGAACCGGCTGGCCCGGTATCTGCGTCGGCAGGGCGTGCGCGGGGAGTCGCGGGTGGGTCTGCGGCTGCCGCGCGGTGTCGACATGGTGGTGTCGATGCTGGCGGTGTGGAAGGCCGGCGGCGCGTACGTGCCGCTGGATCCGGAGTACCCCGCCGACCGCCTGGAGTTCATGGTCGCCTCCAGCCAGGCACAGGTCGTGCTGGACACCGCCGTGCTGGACGACGCGGCGGAGGCGATCGCCGCGGAGTCGGAGCTGCCGCTCGGCATAGAGCTGGCGCACGACCAGTTGGCGTACGTGATCTACACCTCCGGCTCCACCGGCCGCCCCAAGGGCGTCGCTGTGCCCCACCGCTGTCTCTTATACAC
>NZ_JBNNJZ010000914.1:0-2203 GCF_050270335.1 Streptomyces sp. NPDC059900 | reverse complement strand
AGAACATCACCCTGTCCCGTGAGGTCCTCGCCGACGCCGGTATCCGTCCGAACACGGTGTTGCTGGTGTCCAAGCCCTATATGGAGAGGAGGTCGTTCGCGACCGCCCGCAAGCTGTGGCCCGACGTCGGGATCCTCTGCGCGTCCGAGCCGCTGGAGTTCGACGACTACGTGAAGTCCATCGGCGACGAGAAGCTCGTACTGGACATGCTCGTCGGCGACCTCCAGCGGGTTATCGAGTATCCGAAGCTTGGATTTGCCATCGAGCAGGAGGTCCCGCAGGACGTGCATGCCGCGTACGAATCTCTCATCCGCGACGGCTTCACCAGCCGCCTCATTGCTTCTTGACCTGCTGTCGGCGTACACGTGAACGTGGCCCTGGCAAGTACAGCGGCGGCTGCCGCTGAGTCGGGATCAGAGCCGTGAGGGCAGACTCAGCCCGGCCTCACGCCGACTTCGAGAACCCCCTGGACTCCAGCCGGCGCCTCAGCGGTTGGCGAGAGCGCGGTCGAGGAGGGGCAGCAGGCGGTCCCAGTGAAGCTGCAGTGCGGTGGGGTTGAAGGCATCGGTGTCGGACATGGTGAAACCGTGGACGGTGCCGGGGTAGATCTCGGAGGTGTAGCGGACCCCCGCGGCATCCAGGGCCTGGTTGAGCTCGCCGAGGGCCTCGGGCGTCAAGTCGCTCTCGGCATGGCCGAAGTGGACCTCGGCGGTGAGCTTGGCGAGGCTGTCGGGCCCGTCGGCGCCCACGGGGCCGTGGAATGCGGCGAGGGCGGCCACCTGGCCGGGGTGGGCCGCGGCGGTGCGCATCGCCAGGAGACCGCCTATGCAATAGCCGGTCACCGCGACCGGTCCGGCGCCGACCTCGGGCTGGGCGGTGAGGAACCTGAGGTAGGCATCGGCGTCGCGCAGGACGCGTTCGGCGGTGTGCGCCTCGATCAAGGGCATCAGCTGGGCGAAGACCGCGGGCCGGACCTCTTCTCCGATGTGGTCGGGAAGTTCGATCACCGGTGCCGGGCCGTGCCGGTAGAAGAGGTTGGGGACGAGCACGTAGTACCCGTGCCCGGCCAGCTCGTGGGCCATCTCCCGCAGCACGGGCCGGATGCCGAAGCCGTCCGCGTACATCAGCACCCCTGGGTGCCGCTCACCGCCGTCGGGGAAGGCGGCGAACGCGTCGGCCTGGCCGTCCGCGGTGGGAATGTGCAGTGTCTTGCCGGGCATGGATTCTCCTGTCGTGGTTGATGCGTTGAGCCTGTGATCAACACGACGGAGGCGGAGCCCGCGCAGCAGCGCAAGATCCTCGACCGAACAGCGGGCCCTCACCGGCCCGCACGGTGCTCAGGAGAGCACCGGGTCACCAATCTGTGTGTGGCGCAATGCCGTCCCGGTAGTCATCGCCGAGCAGCATAGCCCCCGGGCGAAAGTCGCCACCGGTACCCCAGAGGATCCAGGGCTCTCTTCGGGACTTCGGAACAGCCCGACAACTTTGGTTCCGGCAACCCACTTGCCTGATGAACGCAGTCGAAGTCGCAGCCGAGATGGATCTCGTACGTGGCGCGGCTGAATCCGAAGGGCCCGTATGCACCGACGATCACGGGCGCGGTCGCCGCCAGATCGATGTCCCGCTGCCGGAGTACGGCATCCAGCAGTCAGTCAGGAAGCGGGCCACCGGCCCGGGAGCGCGCCTGCACCTCCTCGAACCGGGCGCGGGGGGATCCTCAGGGCCTTTGAGCTGCCGGGACGCGGCACAAGGCGCGTGTCCCGGAATGGGGCCGAGATCAGTTCGTTCCGATCACTCTCCGCGCGGCAGGGATGACTCTGCCCGCAGGGGAGCGCTGCATACGGGGCCGTCCCCGGCGGGAACGGCCTGTATGACTGCCAGTTGCTGTCCGCATAGTTCCGTATGTGTCAAAGCGGGCTTATGGCATGTCGCAGTAAGCCGCCGGAAGACGCGTCACCTACCGTGCTCACGATTCGGGGCCCCGGTCTAGTCGACCGGCCAAATGCCTGGCCTGTACCTCGGGTTCGGGTACTGGTCCGGGTGCAGGCATTCCCAGGTGTCCGGGCCGATGATTCCGTCTGCGGTGATCCCGCAGGCACGTTGGATGCGGTGTATGGCCGAGTAGGTGTCCGAACCGAAATACCCGTCTTGGTTGATCAGCTTTCGGCCGCTGTGCAGGGCGTTTTGGGTGTTCCACAGACAC
>NZ_JBNNJZ010000913.1:0-2214 GCF_050270335.1 Streptomyces sp. NPDC059900 | reverse complement strand
TCGCACCGGAAAAGTGACGGTCCCACACGTCGGAGAGGGACCGTCCCCGGTACGGCCGCGATCGCCGCCGCACCGAAACCATCCTTCCCGGCTCCTCTCCCCGCTATCCGCTCAGGTGCCGCGACAGGTGCCCGGTTTCCCGCGGGGCGTGGTCGGATAGGCGACGTACATCAACTGAGCTTCGGGAGGCCAGGATGTTCGTCCCGTTCGGGGCCCTAGATTTTCTGGACCGCGCCACGACCGTATACGGGGAACGGGTCGGCATCGTCGACGAGCCGGATCAGCCGGCCGAGCCCTGGGAAGGGCTCACCTACCGGCGCGTGGGCGAGCTGGCGCGGGCCCAGGCCGCCGGTCTCGACGCGCTCGGGGTGCCGCACGGCGCACGGGTGGCGGTCGTCTCGCCCAACAGCGCACGGCTGCTCACGTCGTTCTTCGGCGTGAGCGGTTACGGCCGGGTCCTCGTCCCGGTCAACTTCCGGCTCTCGGCGGAGGAGGTGAACTACATCGTCGGCCAGTCGGGGGCGAGCGTCCTGCTGGTCGACCCCGAACTGGAGGACCGCCTCTCCGGGGTGACCTGCAAGCACCGCTATACGCTCGGCCCGGAGGCGGACGCGGAGCTGTACCGCTTCGACACCGAGCCCGAGCCCTGGCAGCCCGACGAGAACGCCACCGCGACCATCAACTTCACCAGCGGAACCACCGCGCGCCCCAAGGGCGTACAGATCACGCACCGCAACATCTGGGTGAACGCCCTGACGTTCGCGCTGCACGCCGGGGTCAGCGACCGGGACGTCTATCTGCACACCCTGCCGATGTTCCACGCGAACGGCTGGGGCATGCCCTTCGCGATGTCCGGCATGGGCGCGCGCCACATCGTGCTGCGCAAGGTGGACGGCGCGGAAATCCTGCGCCGCGTGGCCGAGCACGGCGTCACGGTGATGTGCGCGGCGCCCGCGGTGGTCAACGCGGTCCTCGCCGCGGCGCGGACCTGGGAAGGGGAGATCCCGGGCCGTGACCGGGTGCGCATCATCGTCGCCGGGGCTCCGCCGCCCACCAAGACGGTCGCACAGGTCGAGTCCGAGCTGGGCTGGGAGTTCATCCAGATCTACGGCCTCACCGAGACCTCTCCCCTGCTCACCATCAACCGCTCCCGCGCCGAGTGGGACGGCCTCGGCTCGCAGCAGCGCGCGGAGAAGCTGGTCCAGGCCGGGGCCCCCGCCCTGGGCGTCACGCTGCGCACATCGGACGAGGGCGAGGTACTGGCCCGCTCGAACGTGATCCTCGAGGGGTACTGGGAGCAGCCCGAGGAGAGCGCGAAGGCCCTGGAAGACGGCTGGTTCCATACGGGCGACGGCGGAACGATCGGCGCCGACGGCCATCTGACGATCAGTGACCGCAAGAAGGACGTCATCATCACCGGCGGTGAGAACGTGTCCTCCATCGAGGTGGAGGACGTCCTGTTCAGCCACCCCGCGGTCGCCGAGGTCGCGGTCATCGGGGTGCCCGACGAGAAGTGGGGCGAGACCATCAAGGCGCTGGTCGTCCTCGCTCCGGACGCGCGGGCGACGGAGGAGGAACTCATCCGGCACTGCAAGGAGCACCTCGCCGGCTTCAAGGCGCCCACCTCGGTGGAGTTCCGCGACGAGCTGGCCCGCACGGCCACCGGAAAACTCCAGAAGTACAAGCTGCGCGGGCCCTACTGGGAGGGCCGCGAGCGCGGCGTCAACTGATCCGCGGCACGCCCGCCGTGCTACCAGTCGGCGCTCGCGTTCGTCTCGCAGAGCTCGAAGACGGCCTCTCCGGTCTCCGGATCGGACCCGGCCACGGGCCGCACGCGCGCGCCGACCCAGACGAGATGCGGAGAGGCACCCACGACACGGCAGCGGAACACGAACCCCTCGGGGAAACGGACCAATGACTCGTTGCGTGCGGTCCCCGTATAGCGGTTGACCACGCTGGACTGGACGACGACGCCTTCGCCGTCGCTGTGCTCGGTCGCCAGATCACTGGACGCGCACACCGGACACAGCATGCGCCGGAAGGACGCGGTGCCGCACCACCGGCAGCGGTGATAGATCAGGCCGGTCCGCTCGTGCTCCGTCGGCGCGACGCTCAATTCCTGCTGGGACACCGTCTCGACCCCCTGCATTCGGCTCGGATGCGCCGCGCTCGGCGTCGACGCCTCCGCACCAGATGGCACTGAGTGCCAGCAGG
>NZ_JBNNJZ010000912.1:0-2216 GCF_050270335.1 Streptomyces sp. NPDC059900 | reverse complement strand
GAGCGGGAGTCCGGCCGCGTAGGCCAGGGTTCTGGCGCCGGCCAGGCCCACTTGAAGGGCTCCGGACAAGCCGGGTCCGGTCGTGACGGCGACCGCGTCGATCTGGCCCAGTCGCAGGCCCGCCTGGTCGAGGGCCTGCCGGACTACGGGGTTGAACGCATGCAGGTGCGCACGGGCTGCGATCTCCGGCACCACGCCACCGAACCGGGCGTGCTCGTCCATGCTCGACGCCACCACATGCGCCAGCAGCCTCCCGTCCTGCACGATCCCCGCCCCGGTCTCGTCGCAGGACGACTCGATCCCCAGCACCACAGGCTTGCCCACTGCACACTCCTTCTGCCTCCAGCTTGCACCTGCAATATATGTGCAATAAGAACCACGGGTCAGCTCCGCCGAGCGTTCCCTGCTACCCCCCAGTTCGGCGGCGGGCGCCAGTACCGGGTGCCACGCACGCCCGGCGAGGAGCTGCTCGCCTGGCTGTTCGCCGAGGTCCTCGGCCTCGACCGGAACGGCATCGACGACGACTTCTTCGCCCTGGTCGGCGACAACATCCAGTCCATCCAGATCGTGTCGCGAGCCTGCACACAGGGCACGCAGGTCAGCTCGCGCGAGATATTCGAGCAGCGGACCATGGCGGCTCTGCCCGAGGCTGCTGCGCGTCGCGGGTCCCAGACGCAGCCGGTGCTGGCCGAGTTGCCGGGCGGCGGCACCGGGTGGATGCCGCTGATACCGGTGGCGCGGTGGATCCTGGAACGCGGGCACGGTTTCGACCGCCTCATCCCGGCCGTCGTACTCGCTGCCCGACGGCAGCGACCGGGCCGACCTGCGGGCGACGCTCGGCGCGGTCATCGACGGGCACGATCTGCTGCGCGCCTGGTGACCGGCAAGGACACCGGGCCCAGGCAGCCGGGACGGGGCACGGGCCTGCACGTCGCGCCGCCGGGCTCGGTGGACATGGACCCGCTGATCCGGCACGTCGCATGCTCCGGTGACTGGGACGCCTCAAATTCGCCGGACGGCTGCCTGCGGACCGGCCGGTCTACGGCATCCAGGCGAAGGGGCTCGACGGGACGGCCCGGCCGCCCGAGTCGATCGACGCCATGGTCACCGACTACGTCGAGGAAGTCCTCGCGGTGCAGCCCGAGGGCCCCTTCCACCTCTGCGGTCTCTCCCTGGGCGGCACGCTCACCCACGCCATGGCCGCCGAGTTGCAGCGGCGTGGGCACGAGGTGGCGCTGCTCGCCCTGCTGGACAGCGTTCCCGGCGCCTTCTTCGAGCACTACGAGCCGCCCCACGCGGACGACATCCGCGCCTACTTCGGCGATCACCTCATCAGCCCGGCCAGCGCCGGTGACCAAGAGGCGTTCGTGGACAACGCGGTCTCCGTCATCGTCGGCCACACCACGATGCTGCGCAGCTTCACGTCGCCGGCCTACCGAGGCGACGCGCTGTTCTTCAACGCTACGGCCGACGGCGACGGCTCGTACGCGGACCTGTGGCGCAGCCACATCACCGGTGCCGTCAAGGAGTACGACATCGACAGCACGCACCAGGACATGTACCTGCCCGCACCCGCCGACGAGATCTGCCGGGAGATAGGCCGCGCCCTCGCCGACGAGCCGGAAGGAGGATACGGGCCGGAGAGCTGACCCGGCGCCGACGGCGTGGTGCGGTCCATCCCACACCCGCACCACGCCGCCGCACGAAACGGAGAAGGCTGACGGACGAAGTGAGCCTTCAGTGACGTGGTTGCCGCAAACCCTGCCGGCCACCCGGAGTTCACACGAAACGCTCGTTTGTTTAAGCGCCAACTGTGGGAATGAATCCGCTTGTTGAGACGGAAGTGAATCCCCCCACAGGAGGTCCCATGCGCCGTCGACTCACCGCTCTCGCCGTAAGCGCCGCTTCCCTCACCCTGGGACTGGGCGCAGCCGCCACCCCCGCACAGGCCGTGCCCGCCGACAAGGCGCAGGTACTCAGCAACTGGACCCAGACCGACGCGGGCAGCTACAACGCCTGGGTGTCGGCCAACAACAACCAGGGAGCCTGGAGCGCCTACCAGTTCAACTGGTCGACCGACTACTGCTCCACCTCGCCCGACAACCCCCTGGGCTTCCCCTTCAAGACAGCCTGCGCCCGCCACGACTTCGGCTACCGCAACTACAAAGAAGCCGGCACCTTCAACGCCAACAAGGCACGCGTCGACAGCGCCTTCC
>NZ_JBNNJZ010000911.1:0-2217 GCF_050270335.1 Streptomyces sp. NPDC059900 | reverse complement strand
GGGCGGGCTCCCATGTCGACTAGCGGAACTTCGCCGATGAGGGTGACGTCCAGACCGAGGCCACGGCACACGGATCGGATCATGTTCTCCAGTGGCCCCCGGAGCTGGTCCTCCTGCCACCCGCTGCCTCTCAGCTTCGGCGTGACTTCCGCTCCAAACGCGGACACCGTGGCTTGGACTGCTTGTTCGAAGCTGTCATGGATCCTGCGTCGGGCACTCATACCGCCTCATCCCCCAAGGCGGGCAGATCCGGCCGACGTCAGGTCAGTGCGGCTATCTGCCGCACCTTGCTCCCCTCGGGGTCGGACTTCATTCCGGCCCTCGCTGTTCCATGACAGTAGAAGGGGAGTGCGGGGCGCGTGGAGGGTGTACATAAGGGCGCGCAGGGGCGCGTATGGCCGCAAGGCGCCCATCTGAACGTTGCCTACCGCCTCGGCGGTTTAGGAGCCACTCATTCCCGCCGCCACGCGGCCGAGGGGCAGACCGGCGGCCAGCGCGCCCTCAGCGTTCAACGCTTTCACCGAGGGAGGGTGATGACGCCAGGGGCACTCCGGGGTTGGGTTTTCACGCTGGCGGCAAGCAGTGCTGGTCACTGCCCCGTTTGGCGAGGCGAAGATCGCGAGACCGCTTCGGGCCCTCCGGCCTTCGAGCGCAGCCAGTGTGACGGTGCGGCCGCCCAGCCACGACACGCAGTCACAGCTGTAACTGCGGCCTTGGCGCCGGGTTTGGGCTGAGCTCGGTGATTCGGACGGCTGGTAGGCGAGGGTTGAGTTTGTGTTCATGGAGTGAAGAGAGTGTGTCTATGATGCGTCACAGCTGTCTGTCGCTGGGGAAATTGAGGCAGGCCGGCATGCCTGAGCCTGCCGGGGCGCAGGCACCGAGAAACGGGGCGCATCATGTACCTGGCCTGTTTTCACGCCGAGAACTTCCGGATCTTCGGGGCCGCGCCCCGCCAGGAGGACGGGACCGATCTGAGCTTGCGGGCTGAGTTCGGGCCAGCCACCAATGTGCTGGTGGGGGAGAACGGCAGTGGGAAGAGCGCGATCATCGACGCCATCCGTTTGTGCCTGCAGACCACGGCCGGCGACTACCACCGCATCACCGAGGATGACTTCCACGTCAGCGGCGGTGGCCGCGCCGACAGCTTCACCCTCACTTGCGCCTTCAAGAGCCTCAACCGCCAGGAACAGGCGGTTTTCCTGGAACACCTCACCACCGAGGACGACGGGACCTGCACCCTCTACGTCACCGTGCGCGCACAGCAGATCGACCCTGGGCGCTCTCACCGGACATCGCTGACAACCCGGACCGGCCGGGATGGCAAGGGCCCCGCCCTGGACGGAACCGCCCGGGAACTGCTTAAGGCAACCTACCTGCGCCCGCTGCGCGATGCGGAGGCCGAACTGCGCTCCGGCCGCGGATCACGCTTGTCGCAGATCCTCGCTGGATATCCCGCCATCCGGATCCAGGAGGAGAACGACTTCGACGAGGACTCGGATAGGGCCGAAACCCTGGTCGGCATTCTCAAGCGCACCGAGCACCACATCAGCAAAAACGACGGCATTCGCGCAGCCCGTGCGGACATCAACACCAACTACCTGCAGAAGTTCTCCATCGGTACCGACGCACTGCGCGGAGAGATAGGTGTCGCTGGTGACGCTACCCTCGCCCGTGCCCTGGAGCGTTTGGAACTGAGACTGTTCGCCGGTGACAAAGCCTGGAGCAAGCACGGACTGGGCTACAGCAACGCCCTGTTCATGGCGGCCGAGCTCCTTCTGCTCGGAAATAGCGAGCTAGCCCCGTTGCTACTGATTGAGGAGCCCGAAGCCCACCTGCACCCCCAACTGCAGGTTCGCATCATGGACTTGCTGCGAGAACGAGCGGGCGACGCAGACGACAAGCCCACCCTTCCAGTACAGGTCATCTGTACGACTCACAGCCCCAACCTCGCCGCCGCCACGCCTGTCCAGCACCTCATCCTCGTTGCCCGCGGCGCCACCTTCAGCCTTTCCCCAGATCGCACCCGTCTGGACCGAGGGGACTATGCCTTCCTGTCCCGCTTCCTTGACGTCACTAAAGCCAACCTCTTCTTTGCTCGTGGCGTCGCCATCGTCGAAGGCGACGCCGAGGTCATCCTGCTGCCCGCACTCGCCAAGGCTGTAGACAGGTCGTTCAACGAGTGCGGAGTGAGCATCGTGACTGTGGGCAGTGTTGGTC
>NZ_JBNNJZ010000910.1:0-2218 GCF_050270335.1 Streptomyces sp. NPDC059900 | reverse complement strand
ACCATCGACCTGGGCTCGTTCTCCCGCAGGCGCGACGTCAACAAAGACTCGTCGGGCACCGTGTTCGGTTAGGCGCGCGAGGGCCGCCCGCTTTCGCCGCCGCCTCCCCGGAGCCTCCCCGTCAAGAAGGGACCCGTTCGTGCACGACATCCGTAACACCGCTGAGTACACGCGAGTTGCCGAGCACCTCGACCGCCTGCACACGCCGGCCCTCGGCCGACCGCACGCGGTCATGGATCCGCAGATCTCCCTCGACGCGTCCCGGGTTCTGGTCACCGGATCCGTGTTCGACGTCCTTGAGGGACAGCCCCGGACGCGGCTCTTCTCCGCCCGCGACGGCCGGCTCGTCGCGGTGTGCGCCGACGAAGGCTCCTGTTCGCACGGCGGACGCTTCTCGCCGGACGGCAAGACCCTGGCCTTCCTGTCCGACCGGGCCAAGAAGGGAGTGTTCCAGCTCTTCCTCGCCGACGCGGCCGGCGCCGACGACGCGATCGCCGCACCGGCCGTCAACGGAACGGTGGAGTACGTCTGCTGGTCGCCCGACAGCCGAAGGGTGCTGCTCGTCGTGGCCGGCGTGGGAGCCGACCTCGCCGGCGGACAGGGGTCGGGCACCAACGTCAGCGTCGAGAGCGACCTGCCGGCGTGGCACCCGGAGGTCGAGCACGGCGTCCCCGACTCCGCCTGGCGGTCGCTGTGGATGCACGATCCGCAGAGCGGCGCACTCACACAGGTGTCGCCCGAGGGAGTCAACTGCTGGGAGGCGGCCTGGTGCGGGCCCGACCGGATCCTGGCCATCACCAGTGACTCACCCAGTGAGGACTCCTGGTACGAGGCGGCGCTGTCGGTCATCGATCCGGCGAGCCGGTCCCACCGCCCGATCCTGACCGGCGACGGTGGCGCACAGCTCGGCCTTCCGGCAGGCTCTGCCGATGGCCGCTACGCAGCTGTCGTACAGGCCGTGTGCAGCGACCGGCAGGTCATCGCCGGTGATCTGATGGTGATCGAGGTGGCAACAGGCGTACGCACGCCCGTCGCCACCGGCGGCGTGGATGTCACCGCCGTGCAGTGGATCTCCGGTCATGTGCTGGGGTATGCCGGGCTGCGCGGTTTCGACTCCGTCTACGGCCGCTGCGAACATCCGAGGGGACGGGGCGAGGAGGTCTATGCCGCGCCCCTGTCGGCAGGCCCCATGTATCCGCAAGCCTCCTTCGCGGAAACTGGGGAGATCGCCGTGGTGCACAGCGCCTACCGGCTGCCTCACGAGGTCGTGGTGGTGGCCGGGGGAGAGACCGATGTGCGGGCGTCGGTGAGCCATGCCGGTTCGGACTACCTGCTGTCCGTGTGCGGCACGGCCCAGCAGATCACGTGGCAGGCCCCGGACGGTCTGGAGATTCAGGGAATCCTGTGCCTGCCGGACGGCGAGGGACCCTTCCCTCTCGTGATCAACATTCACGGCGGGCCGGTGTGGGCCTTCCAGGACTCGTGGTCCATGAAGTACCCGTGGGTCCCCCTCCTCGTCTCCCGGGGGTATGCGGTGCTCAGCCCCAACCCCCGCGGCAGCAGCGGACGCGGTCAGGCATTTGTCCGCCACGTCGTCGGGGACATGGGCGGCAAGGACAGCTACGACATCATCTCCGGCGTCGACGCGCTCGTGGAGCGAGGTGTCGCCGACCCCCAGCGCGTGGGACTCATCGGAGGGAGCTACGGCGGGTTCATGTCCTCCTGGCTGGTCACCCGGGACCAGCGCTTCGCCGCGGCGGTTCCCATCTCCCCGGTCACGGACTGGTACAGCCAGTCCTTCACCAGCAACATCGCCGGATGGGGCAACGCCTTCCTGCGCGCCGATCCCGAAGTGCCAGGGACCGCGGCCCACACGCGAAGCCCGGTCCTTCAGACCGGCAAGGTACGCACGCCCTGCCTCAACATCGCCGGAGCGAAGGACCGCTGCACCCCGCCCGGACAGGCACTTGAGTTCCATCGTGCGCTCACGGCGAAGGGCGTGGAGTCGGTCCTGGCCGTCTACCCCGAAGAGGGGCACGGAGTTCGCGCCTATCCGGCGGTCACCGACTTCCTGACCCGCGCCGTGATGTGGTTCGACCGGCACATGCCGCCTCGCGGCGGATCCTGACGACGGCCCGCGTCATACGCGGGACTCGCCGCCGGCGGCTGCCTCTACAGTGCGGGGATGGTCTCGGAGCTGCAGCAGCTTGTCGACGCG
>NZ_JBNNJZ010000909.1:0-2228 GCF_050270335.1 Streptomyces sp. NPDC059900 | reverse complement strand
CTCTCGGTGGGGCGGGCTCACCTAGGGCCGCCGGGTGCCCGCCCGGCCCCGGGTCAACCGGCGCCCCCCACATACCGTGCCCTGTTGGTCCACACCCCGCCCACTTTGCACGGCTCTCGGCGCGGAGCGGCCCGTGTACGCAGGCAGTCCTTACCTACACGTCCAGCACAAGGCGTCCCCGCACCTGGCCGTCCTCCATGCGCCGGTGCGCCTCGGCCGCCCGGGACAGGGGCAGGCGGTCGGCGATACGGGGCCGCCACGGCGTGGCGCGCAGGAGCCATTCGACGCCTCCGGCTGCTTCGGCGAGGTCGGCGGTGGAAGCGTTGCTGATGGCGAAGCCGACGATGCTCGCGTCGCGGGTGTAGAGCCGGCCCACCGGCAGCACGGGCGTATCGCTCAGGCCGACCATGGCGACCAGGCGTGCGCCGTGGGCCAGCAGCTCGACCGAGAAGGCCAGGTCGGCGCGTCCGGAGGTGTCCAGATGGACGTCGAAGCCGCCGGGTGCCGCCTCCCGCAACCGGCCGGGCACGTCAGGGTCGCGGTAGTCGATGACCCGGGCGGCCCCCAGGGCCCGTACCTCGTCGGCATGGTCAGGACTTGCGCTGGCCACGACCCTGGCACCGGCGGCCGCGGCCAGGGCCACCGCGGCGGACCCCACGTTGCCGGCCCCGCCACCGACGTACACCGTCTGACCGGCCCGCAGCCGCCCGTGCCGGAACAGGGCGAGCCAGGCGGAGGCGGCAGGGTGGGCTGCGGCAGCCAGGTCGGCGGGATCCACGTCGTCCGGGGCCGGATACAGCCGGTCGGCGGCGACGGCGACGTACTGGGCAAAGGATCCCTGGCGCCCGGCGTGTCCAAGGCTGTTGCACCACACACGCTGTCCCGGCGCGAAGCCGACCGCGCCGGGGCCGGCCGCCGCGACCTCGCCCACCAGGTCGCGGCCGACGACGAACGGTGAGGGCATGGGCGTGGGGTAGGCGCCGGACCGGACGAACGTGTCCACGGGGTCGACGGCCACCACACGTACCCGCACCAGGACATCGGCCGGGCCGGTTTCCGGCAGTGGGAGGCGGTCGTAGCGGATCGTGTCGGCGGGGCCGGGGGCGGTGACGTAGGCCGCGTTCATGTCGGAGGGCAGGTCCGACGGCGACGGCGACGGCGACGACGGGGACTGCAGGGACTGCGGGGACGGGGACATCAGGGTGCCTCCTTGCCGGGCATCGTTTCGACGTTTGAGGCGGGTGCGGTGAGCGGTCCGGCGTGTAGCGGGCACGTGTCTGGCCGGGGCGACGGGCCGGCATGATCGAAAACCATTCCGCCACCGTAGGAGCCCTGCGCACCTTCTCGGACGGGGCCCCGTTCCGGCGCGGCCTACGCAGCAGCCGGTGCGGGTTCTCTGCGGGGCGCGATCCGCGCGCAGCCACCCGGAAGGCGGGCCGCATCAGTGCGCTGCGACGGCTTCGATCTC
The DNA here is from genome assembly GCF_050270335.1 of Streptomyces sp. NPDC059900. Taxonomy (NCBI): domain Bacteria; kingdom Bacillati; phylum Actinomycetota; class Actinomycetes; order Kitasatosporales; family Streptomycetaceae; genus Streptomyces; species Streptomyces sp. NPDC059900. The sequence goes on along the minus strand of NZ_JBNNJZ010000909.1, from coordinate 760 downwards.
GATGAGCATGTCGGGATCGGACAGCGCGCTGACTTCCGCCAGGAGACTGGCCGGTCGGCAGTGACGCGCCGCCAGTTCGTCCATCAGCACGTCGTACTGGGCCACACACGCCGAGAGGTCGGTCGTGACGACGCGGATCTGCACGACGTCCGCCATCGTCATGCCTCCCTCGGCGACGGTCTCGGCCAGTCGCCGCAGCGTGAGCCTGATCTGGCCGGCCATATCGCCCTTATGGGCGATGCCCCCTTCCTCGTCGCGGGCTTCATGCCCGGCCAGGAAGAGCCAACTGCGGGGCTCGTCGACGCGGACGGCGCGGTTGTACATCAGCTTCCCGCCCGCCATGCGCGGGCCGATCTCTGCCTTGCTCATGTAGCTCCGCTCTACGCACCGCCCGTACCACCTCGACGACAGGCGTATCACCGAGCCCAGTTGCCCGCACTTCGGCCTACGCGGTCACGGGCGGCGTGCTGTGTCCTCTCCGGTGCATCGAGAGTCGCTCCCTCTGACGGGCCACCATCAACTGCATGCGATGGGCGTCCGAGCGCATCCGCCGAGCCTGCCTGCGCTGCCGGTAGGAGCGCTCCAGTACTGCTTGCTGTGACCCCGTGAACGTGTGTCCCATGCCTCCCCCTCTCCGCGGGTCGGGTGCCCCCGGCCCGGCTTCTTACCCTGCGAACGCTTCGGCGCGGCGCCCGAATTCTCAGCACGGCATGGCCGAGGAAGGACGCCATCCAGAGGCAGCACGCATGGTCTAGAGCAT
>NZ_JBNNJZ010000908.1:0-2228 GCF_050270335.1 Streptomyces sp. NPDC059900 | reverse complement strand
CGCCTATGGAGAGCCCTGGCTGCTCAAGTTCCACCTCGACGACGTCGGCTCGGCCGCGGGCCGCGCCGCCGAACTCGCCGACCCCGAAAGCCGGGTGAGCACCCGCGACGAGGTCCTCACCGCCGGCGACTACCTCATGACGTACGTCATGGAATGGACCCTGCACCACCTCGACCTGATCGCCCACCTCCCGCACGTCGCCGGACCGCCCGCACCGCCGCTCGCCCGCTGCCGCGAGATGCTGGAGGACATCGCCGCATTCCCGTTCCCCAAGTCGTTCTCCGACACGGACGCCCTGCTGATCGGCACCGGCCGGCGCGCGCCGACCGATGCGGAGCAGGCCGACCTCGGCGACCTGGCCGCCAAGCTCCCGCTCGTCCTCAACTGACCTCCGGCTACCTACGGGCCACGGGCTTTTCGGCGGGTGCGACGGCGACCAGCAACGAGTCCAGGCGCAGTCCCAGTTCCTCCCCCGCATGCTCCGGCGCCGCCAGGGTGATGGTCACGGAGGTCACCTTCCCTCCTCGTACGGAGAAGGGGCCGACGGCACCCCGGGTCAGGTCCGCGCCCTTCACGAACCGGGAGTGCTCGCCGACCCGCACCCGGTAGAGCGCTTCCGGCCGCGCCTCGCCGCTGACCGCCACCGACAGCTTCCCGGCCCGGCCGGTGCTGATGTGGGCGGTGTGGCGCACCGTGGTCCGCTTCGTGCTGTAGTAGCTGCCGTCGTCGGCGTAGCTGTAGCCGTGCTCGATGTCGGCGCCCTCCAGGACGGCCTTGTTGTCCGGGCCGAGGGCGACCGTGTGCTGCGGGATGATCCGGAGCGTGCCGCCGAGTTCGACCTTGACGACCGGCAGTACCTCGTCGTGTGGCCGCTCGGGCAGCGTCACCAGGAAATCGTCGCCGTCGCGGCGCCAGTCGAGCCGGCCCTTCGAGCCGTCCTCGCGGACCTCGCGTACGGAAGTGGCCAGGCCCGGCAGCTTGAGTTCGCCGGACGCGGGCCACCGGGTCACGTGCAGGAACAGGTCGCGGTCGTTGACGGTGACCTCGCCCCAGGGCTGTCCGCCGAAGCGGGTGGCCGAGGCGCCGAGCACGGCGCGGGGGTGGCGGTCCAGCCAGTCGCCCATGCCGCGCAGGACGTCCGCCTCGAACTCCACGACCGAACCGTCTCCGCGCGGGCCGATGTTGAGGAGGTAGTTGCCGCCGCGGGCGCGCACGCCGGTCAGGCCGCCGACGAGGTCCTTGATCTTGCCGGGCAGGTCTTCGCGCTTCTGCCAGCTGCGGTAGCCCCAGGTCTCGTGGTAGATCGACGCGGGTGTCTGCCAGGCGCCGTCGAGCGCCACCGCGGGGATCTCGTTGTCGCCCAGGGTGCGGAAGTCGCCCTGGTTGTTCCACACCCGGCTGTTGATCGCCGCCCTCGGCTGGAGTGCGCGGACGATCCCGGCGAATTTACGGCTCTGCGCGGCGGTGGGCGACGCCATGTCGAACCACACCTCGGCGATGTCCCCGTAGTTCGTCATCAGTTCGCGCAGCTGCCCCTCGATGACCGGCTCCATGGACGCGGGGATCGGATTGTTGTTGTTGCCGTCGAAGTCATGGCCCTGGTGCCAGTCGACCAGCGAGAAGTAGAAGCCGAACTTCAGCCCCTGGCTGCGGCATTCGTCCGCGAGCGCCTTCAGGGGGTCCTTCTTGTAGGGGGTCGCGTCGACGACGTCGTAGCCGGTGGTGTCGGTGTCGAACATGGAGAAGCCGTCGTGGTGCTTGCCGGTGATGACCACGTAACGCATCCCCGCACGCTTGGCGAGGGAGCAGATCTCCGCGGGGTCGAACCGGTCGGGCCTGAACCGCTCGGCGACTTCGAGGTACTCCTCGTCGGAGATGCCGGCCCACATCTGGATCTGTTCGCTGTAGCCCTTGGTGACCGGTTTCCCCTTCCACACCCCGCCCAGTTCGGAGAACAGACCCCAGTGGATGAACATCCCGAACTGGAGCCGCTGCCAGGCCGCGAGGTCCTTGTCGTCGCTGGTCCCGATCTCGCCGGGAATGCCCTGCGTGCGGGGAGCGTCGCCCCGGTCCGCCTGCGTGGCGACCGCTGCGGGAGGGCTTGCCACGGCTACCCCGAGGGCGAGCAGGAGGGCCAGCAGGACACCGAGCACCTTGCGCATCACGAATCTCCTCTACAACCGTCCCGGGCCGTCGAGTCATCCGATGTTAAGAGCCCAGAAGGATGC
>NZ_JBNNJZ010000907.1:0-2230 GCF_050270335.1 Streptomyces sp. NPDC059900 | reverse complement strand
CCCCAGGACCTGATCGACCGCGCCACCCTCCGCGTCCTCACGCAAAAGTGCGAGCTGGGCCTCCTGGACCAGGACTGGGAGCCGGTCACGGGAGCTACGGGATCCACGCAAAACGCCGATGACGCGCTCATCGACCTGAACCCCCCTCAGATGCGGGAACTGGCGCGGACCGTGGCGCAGGAGTCGGTCGTCCTGCTCGCCAACGACGCGGGGCTGCTGCCGCTGGCCGCCGACGGGCTGCGCATCGCCCTGGCCGGCCCCCTCGCCCACGAACAGGCCGCCATGCTCGGCTGCTACACATTCCCGCGGCACGTCGGCGTCAACCACCCCGACCTTCCCGCGGGCGTCGACGTCCCCACGCTCGCCCAGGCGCTGCGCGCCGAACTGCCCGGCGCACTCTTCGTCGACGACCCGGCGCAGGCCGACATCTGCCTCGCCGTGGTCGGCGACCGCTCGGGCCTCTTCGGGCGCGGCTCATCCGGCGAGGGATGCGACACCGAGGACCTCGACCTGCCCTACGGGCAAGGCGCGTTGCTGGACGAGGTGTTCGACACCGGGACACCGGCCGTCGTCGTGGTCCTCAGCGGGCGGCCCTACGCACTGGGCCGCTGGGCCGACCGGGCCGCCGCCGTCGTGCAGGCCTTCTTCCCGGGGCAGGAAGGCGGCAGCGCCGTCGCCGGAGTCCTGTCGGGACGCATCGAGCCCTCGGGGCGCCTTCCCGTCGGCGTGCCACGCGGCCCCGGCGGCCAGCCCGCCCCCTATCTGGCGCCCCCGCTCGGCCGCCGCGGCGATCCCAGCAACGTGGACCCCACCGCCCTCTACCCGGTCGGGCACGGCCTGTCCTACACCACGTTCGCCTGGGACGCCCCGCAGTGCGACACGCCCGAACTGCCCACCGACGGCGAGATCACCCTGCGCCTCACCGTCCGCAACACCGGTGAGCGCCCCGGCACCGAGGTGGTCCAGCTTTACCTCCACGACCCGGTCGGCACCGTGGCACGCCCCGAGGTCCGGCTCGTCGGCTACGCCCGCGTCCCGCTCGATGCCGGGGCATCCGCCGAGGTCCACGCCACCTTCCCGGCGGACCTCGCCGCCTACACCGGAGCCGACGGCCGCCGCGTCGTGGAACCCGGCGCCCTCGAACTACGCGTCTGCGCATCCAGCGAACGCGTCCACCACACCGTGCCGCTCACCCTGACGGGCGCGGAACGGGAGGTCGGGCACGAGCGGCGGATGCGGTGCGAGATACGCGTCAAGTGACGCGCGGAAACAACACAGCGCACGGACAACCAACCTCCCACGCTCATGAGTTGAGGTGTAGCACCATGCGCACACCTGCTCCGCGCACCCCTGCCCGTACCCGCGTCCGAGCCGCCGCCTGCGCGTCTGCGGCGGCCCTGCTACTCGGCGCAAGCCCGCCTACGAGGCGATCACATACGCGCTCGCGACCGCGAAGAGGGGCAAACTGACGATGCAGGTGACGGTGGTGCGCGGGCGCAGATCGCGCACCACCGTCCCGCCGCCTCGTCGAGCCCCGGATGCCGGTTTCTCGTCCGTCGCAGGGCCTTCTTTCCGCCACATGATGCGATGTTGACCGAGAACTCTTGACACGTTCCGTCCCTCGCAACACGATGCCGCCCATACCCAAGGGCTTCGGACGCAGGTGGAAGACGCTCCCTATTGGGAGCGCTCCCATGATTCTCCGAGCCCGGCGGTCTGCGTCCTCGGACCCGGAGCCACCATCGCCGGGGGCGTCGTACCTCGCACTTCCTCAGCGCGCCACACGCACACCCACAGATTGATGCGCGTGCGGTGCGTCCCCCGTCAGGAAGAGGTTCTCCATGTTCAGATACCGACGTGCCCTGCTCGCGCTGCTGCTCGCCTTCCCGCTCGCGCTGGCAGCCCCCGGACTCGCCCACGCCGACAGTCCGGTGGCGATGACCAGCGGGTTCTACGTCGACCCCCACTCCTCCCCCGCGGCGTGGGCCGCCGCCAACCCCGGTGACGGCCGTGCCGCCGCGATCAGGGACAACATCGCGGCGAAGCCGATGGCCCGCTGGTTCGGTAGCTGGAGCGGCACCATCGGCACGGCCACGGGTGCGTTCGTCGGCGCGGCCGATGCCGTGGACAAGCTGCCGGTCCTGGTCGCCTACAACATCCCCAACCGCGACATCTGCGGCGGGCACTCGGGCGGCGGCGCGGGCTCGGCAGACGCGTACAGGACGTGTAT
>NZ_JBNNJZ010000906.1:0-2248 GCF_050270335.1 Streptomyces sp. NPDC059900 | reverse complement strand
TCAGGTCATCGGCGAAATGCCGGTCGCCGGTGGCGTCGGGCACGTACTTCACGGTGACAACGATCCTCAAGCTCACGCCGGCTCTCCTACTGCATCGTCTTTACTGGGCTGCTGCCTTGGCTCTGGCCACTGCCTTCCTGCAGGCAGCATAGGCGCCTGAAGGGGCGGATCCCGGTCGGGGCGGCCCGCGCTCCGACCAGAATATTACTCGCCAGTACACCCATCTCATGCCCACTAAGCAAGCGCTTTGAACTGTGACCTTCCCAACGCTCTGTAATCGGGCGCGAGGACGGCCGAGCGGGAACTTTCAGTCGCGCAGCGCGTTGAAGCGCCCCTGGTGGTAGAGCAGGGGCCGGCCCGCGCCCGCCGGGTCGCCCACCACGGCCTCCGCCAGGACGATCCGGTGGTCACCCGCGGGCACCCGGGCCGCGACCTTGCAGACCAGCCAGGCGAGCGTGCCGTCGAGCACCGGGACGCCCTCGGGCCCCTCGTACCAGCGCGTGCCCGGTCCAAAGCGGTCGGCGCCGCTGCGTGCGAAGGTCGAGGCGAGGTCGAGCTGGTGCTCGCCGAGTATGTGGACGCCGACATGCTCGGCCCGGGAGACCGCGGGCCAGCTGGAGGCCCCCGTACCGATGCCGAACGAGAGCATGGGCGGTTCGGCGGAGACCGAGACGAGCGAGGTGGCGGTGAAGCCGACGGGTCCCGCGGGGCCCTGAGCGGTGATCACCGCCACCCCCGCCGCGTGCTGCCGGAAGACGGAGCGCAGGAGGTCGGGGGATGCGAGCCGGGGAGTGCGGAGATCGGGCGTTGCCGTCATGGAATTGTCCTTCTGCAGGAGGTACGAGCGGTTCCGTGGCTGCTCAGCAGCCCGGACAGCGCGCACTGGCATGACGGGCGAGGTCCACGTGGACGCGCTCGTAGAGAAGGAGCTCCGGAGGCATGGGAGCAGGCTGGCGATAGGTGCCGGGTGCAGTCAAGTCCGTTCCGCGATGTGAAAGACGGCTCGCCGAGCCCTGGACCAGTGTCATGACGCTCTCCTCCCCCGTGCCCCGCGCCTCACACGGCCCTGCCGAGCGCGGCGATCACGTCGGCCTTGCGCGGCTGTCCGGTCGCACGCAGCACGGTCCGTCCGTCCGCGTCGAGCACCAGGACCGTCGGCGTCTTGGCGATGTCCAGTTCCCGTACGAGATCGAGCTCGGCCTCGGCGTCGATCTCCACATGTGAGACACCGGGCACAATTTCGGCCACCTCGGCGAGGACTCGGCGGGTGGCCCGGCAAGGCTGGCAGAAGGCGCTGGAGAACTGCACGAGCGTGGCGCGCCGGCCCAGCTCGCGGCCCGCCCAAGTACCGTTGCCCGCGGGGTCGGTGCGGTCCCCCGCATCACGTATCCGCACGTCAGCCTCCCGCCCCGGCGTCATGATCCCACTGTCCCCGACTTCAGCGTCCGCGCGCTCCCGGACATTCCCAACGTGACGAGAATCTCGCGCCCGGCGGGCACTATGGGTGGTCAGCCGTCCGTTCTTGGGGCACGATCTGCGCAACGCCGAAAAACCTACGGCTGCGTAACTTCCCGCCGGGAGCCCCCTCCCAAGGCAGACACGAAGGGCCCTCCCCACCCATGGCAGAGCTTGTCTACCGTCCGGTCATCGGTGCCGCCAAAACGCTGTTCAAGGCCTGGGACCTGAAGATCGACTGCAAGGGGTCGGAGAACATCCCCCGCACGGGCGGTGCGGTCCTCGTCAGCAACCACATCAGCTATCTCGACTTCATCTTCGACGGCCTCGCGGCCCTGCCGCAGAAGCGGCTCGTGCGCTTCATGGCCAAGGAGTCGGTGTTCCGGCACAAGATCTCCGGTCCGCTGATGCGCGGGATGAAGCACATCCCCGTCGACCGCAAGCAGGGCGAGACGGCCTACCAGCACGCGCTCGACTCGCTGCGCTCCGGTGAGATCATCGGAGTCTTCCCCGAGGCGACGATCTCCCCGTCGTTCACGCTGAAGAGCTTCAAGTCGGGCGCCGCGCGCCTGGCCCAGGAGGCCGGGGTCCCGCTGATCCCGATGGCGCTGTGGGGCACGCAGCGGCTGTGGACCAAGGGGCACCCGCGCAACTTCAAGCGCAGCCACACCCCGATCACGATCCGGGTCGGCGAGCCGATGGAGGCGCCCGCGGACCAGTTCGCGGGCGCGATCACCCGGCGCCTTCGCGAGCGCTGCCAGGAGCTCCTCGAGGCCGCGCAGCGCGCCTACCC
>NZ_JBNNJZ010000905.1:0-2250 GCF_050270335.1 Streptomyces sp. NPDC059900 | reverse complement strand
TGGATTGGCTGCTCAAGGCGGTCTTCGTGTGGCCGTGGGTGGGTCTTTGGCGCTATGTGATGGTGCCGGTCGGCAAGGGGCTCGCGTGGCTCGGGCGGATGCTCGTCGTGATCCCCGCCCTCTGGCTGTACGCGTCCGTGCTCACGCCGGTCGGGCACGCGATCGCGTGGCTCGCCGGGGGAATCGGGGCCGGGGCCGCTTGGCTCCTCCGGGGGATCGGGACGGTTCTCGGGGCCCTGGGGCGCTGGATTTTCGTCGTACCCGCCGTCGCCCTGTGGCGCTGGGTGCTCGCGCCCGTCGGCCGGGGCATCGCGGTCGTCGCACGTGAGATCTTCGACGCACTCGGACACGCCTGGCGGATCGCCGGACACATCTCGCTGGTCGTGGGCCGCTTCCTCGGCCGCCTGCTGCGCCGGCTCTTCGTCGACCCGGTGCGCTGGGTGTACCGCACGGTCCTCACCCCCGTCGGGCACGTCCTGCGCGACGGGGTCTGGCGGCCCGCGGCACAGGCCGTCAAGGACGCGGGCCGCGCCACCCGGCAGGCACTCGCCGCCGCCCGCCAGAGCGTGCGGGAGGCGCGGGCCGACGTACGGCGGATGCTGTTCGGGGCGCCGAAGGAGCGGGTCCCGGCGGGGGCGGTTCCGGTGGAGCCCGTGGCGGTGCCGGTGGCCCGGCGGGAACCGGACACGCCCGGGACACGTACTCTAGGTAGCAGTACGACCGCACTCACGAAGGACTAGAACACTGGGCAAGCGACAGCCCGAAGGCCCGCCGCCCGCTCCCGCGGTGCAGCGCATCCGACTGCGCTACACCAAGCGCGGCCGCCTCCGGTTCACCAGCCACCGTGACTTCCAGCGCGCCTTCGAGCGGGCGCTGCGCCGCGCCGAGGTGCCCATGGCGTACTCGGCGGGGTTCACACCGCACCCGAAGGTGTCGTACGCCAATGCCGCACCCACCGGCACGGGCAGTGAGGCCGAGTACCTGGAGATCGCGCTCACCGAGCCGCGTGACCCCGACAAGCTGCGCGAGCTGCTCGACGAGTCGATGCCGAACGGACTCGACATCGTCGACGCCGTCGAGTCCCGTACGTCGGGGCTCGCCGACCGGCTCACCGGATCCGTCTGGGAGCTGCGCCTGAACGGCGTGGAGCCCGCGGACGCCGAGCGGGCCGCCGCGGCCTTCCTGGCCGCGGAGACCGTCGAGGTCCAGCGCCGCGCGAAGAACGGCATGCGGACGTTCGATGCCCGCGAAGCCGTCGTGAATCTTGAGGCCATCGCCTCTGACGAGGCGATTGCTCACGACGCTGATAGGCCGACCGACCAGCCCTGTGCGATACTGCGGCTGGTTGTTCGGCACGTGACACCTGCCGTACGACCCGACGACGTCCTGTCCGGCCTCCGAGCTGTTGCCGACCTGGCGCCGCCGGTCCCCGCAGCGGTGACCAGGCTGGCGCAGGGGCTTCTTGCCGACGAGACCGGCACGGTGACCGACCCGCTCGCGCCCGACCGCGAGGCAGCCACGACCCCGATCGAGAACCAAGGGGCCGACGCAGCCGCCGCGAAGACGCCGGCGACGGAAGGTCCCGCGTAGGGACGCGCGTCGAAGCGCCGCCCTTGTACTCGGGAGCCACCTGGGTCGGGCAGCGCACTGACCGAGACTTTCGCCAGGCCGTCCGCATTTGGGCGTACGGAACCGGCGAGACAGACACATAGAGCTCCCGTGCGGCGCCCACGCCCCCGGATGGCGGCCCCGCGTAGGTGAGCGAGAGCCGCGGACATCACCGGACCAGGCGCGGCGCCCGGGAGCGTGACGGGAGAACCGCCCGCATGCTTGAGCCGAACGAACCCACTGAGGGCTCGGACAACACCACACCCAGCGACACCCTGCCGCCGCGCCGCAGGCGCCGTGCGGCGTCGCGGCCCGCAGGCCCGCCCGGCGGAGCCGCCGAGGGCACCGCTCCGGCCATACCGGCCACCCCCGCCGCCGAGAAGCCCGCCGAGGCCGCCGCTCCGGAACCGGAGCCCGCCGAGGAAGCCGCCCCCGCGCCGCGCCGCCGCCGTGCCACCCGCCGCGCCTCCGCGCCTGCCGGTGCGCCGCAGGGTGCCGAGGCCGCCACCGAGACGCCCGTCGCCGCCGAGCCCGCCGCGGCCGAGCCCGCCGCCGCCGAGGCCGAGCCCGAAGACACCACTCCCGCGCCGCGCCGCCGCCGTGCAACCCGTCGCGCCGCGCCTCCCGCCGGTGCGCCGCAGG
>NZ_JBNNJZ010000904.1:0-2255 GCF_050270335.1 Streptomyces sp. NPDC059900 | reverse complement strand
GTGCTTTCACATGTGGCCGGCGCATCGGTAGCCGGCGCGGTGCTGTACGGCGGCGGCGCGTTCGTGGCCTGGATGACGCTCTGTGTCACCGTGCTGATGGCGCTCGGCCTGCTCGGGCAGCACAGCCATTCCGGCGAATGAGGGACCACGCCGGCCGGCAACTGCGCCTCTCCGTCTGGCTGTTGCGTGCTTGCTGTGAGATCGTCCTGGGATGTCCGACACTGCTGGGAATACGGTTTCGGCGCGGCCCGATGACCGCACCGCGTCCGCTCTGCGCTTCGCGGTGGAACTCGTCGCCTGGGTGGCAACCCCCTGGGCACTGGCCGACCGCTCGTGGCTCCTCGCCGCCCTGTCCGTGGTGCTCCTGATCGGTCTTCCCACAGTCTTCTCCACACCGGGCGACAAGGCGAGCGTGATCATCGCCGTGCCGGGCTGGGTCACGATTCTCCTCGTCCTGCTCCAGCTCGCCGCAGCGGTGACTTCGTCGTGGCTGGCATGGCCGACGTGGGCGGCGGTTCTCGTAACTCTGATGGCACTCACCTCCCTCGTCACCGAGCGCCGCCGCTGGAAGTGGCTGCTTGCCGGAGCGCCGTCGAACACACACAACGGCCCGGCACGCCAAGCGCCATAGCCGCCGCCGGACCGTGGGCGACGGCCATGATCTGTGATGCCGTTGTCGACGCCGACACGGACGCATGAACGAGCCCCTCCGCCCACCCGCCTGAAGCGACCGCCTTGCGATGGCCGCGCTTTGCGGACGCCGATGCGCCGGAGATGGCAAGCTGATCCGGATCACGGCTGATCGACTCGGCGAACTCCCCTGCCGTTCAACGGAATTCCCAGCGGCGGGCGTCTCGCCGGTGCGGCCACGGTCGATGTCCGTCTGAATCGGGGGAGGCGCAGCAGTGCGAGACCAACTCTTCGGGGACCGCTACCGGTTGGTGCGGGAACTCGGCGAGGGCGGTATGGGGCAGGTATGGGAGGCGCAGGACGAGCGGCTTGGCCGACGCGTCGCGGTCAAGGTGATTTCCCTGCTCGCCGGCGGCGGACGCCGCGGTGACGAGGCGCGGGCCAGGTTCCTGCGCGAGGCGCGGATCACCGCTCGGTTGCAGCACCCCGGCATCGTGACCATTCATGACCTCGGCGAGGCCGACGTCGAGGGCGAGAAGGTGCCGTTCCTGGTGATGGAGTTGGTCCGGGGCGAGGGCCTGGACGTGCTGATCGGTCGAGACATCATCTCCACGGCTGATGCCGCTCGCTGGGGAGCGCAGATAGCTGACGCGCTGGACGACGCGCACAACAGCGGGATCATGCATCGGGACATCAAGCCCTCCAACATCTTCATCACGCCGACCGGCACCGTGAAGGTCCTGGATTTCGGTATCGCAAGAGCGGCCGACAGCAACGCGATCGGGGATCGCCTCACCCAGACCGGCCTGATCGTGGGCACACCTCCCTACATCGCCCCCGAACAACCACGTGGTCTTCCCGAACCACGCAGCGACCTGTACGCCCTCGGCTGCCTCCTCTTCGAGCTGCTCACAGGCCGATTGCCCTTTCAGGCCCCCGATTCGATGGGCTACCTCTCGGCACACCTCACCCAGCCGCCGCCCGCCCCCAGCGCGATACGGGCGGGCATCCCGGCCGCTTGGGACGACCTCGTGCTCACTCTGCTGCACAAGGACCCCGACCAGCGGTTCGCGAACGCCGCGGATCTCGCCTGGGCGCTGAGGCAACTCCTCCTGGTAACCGAACCCCCGGCAAATGGCTCGCCCTGGCCACCCACCCAGCTGGACGCCCCCGCCACGCCCGAGCCGGGCGAGTACCTCTTCGCCACCTGCATCGACCCGCAGGGAACGGTGCGATTGTGGGACCCGGCCACCGCCCGCCCGGTGTGCCAGCCCCTGGCAGGGCACACCGGCACCGTGTTCCGTATGGCCTTCTCCCCCGACGCCCGCCTCCTTGCCACCGGCGGCATGGACACAACGGTCCGGTTGTGGGACACCGCCACCGGCCAACCCGTCGGTGAACCTCTGGCAGGCCACACGGCCACCGTGGAGGATGTGGCGTTCTCTCCCGATGGCCGGCTCATCACCTCGGCCGGCGCAGACGCAACGGCGCGCTTGTGGGATCCCGTGACCGGCCAGCCCGTCGGCGACCCCCTGACCGGTCACACCGACGCCGTGGTGGGGGTGGCGATTTCTCCCGACGGCCGGATGGTCGCCACCGGCAGCATGGACACGACGGTCCGGCTC
>NZ_JBNNJZ010000903.1:0-2259 GCF_050270335.1 Streptomyces sp. NPDC059900 | reverse complement strand
GCCGGGAACTGAGCGCCTACTACCCGCCGCGCGCCCGCCCCGACGACATCGGCGAGGTCCGCCTGACGGTCACCGGCGGCGGCAACGACCGGCTGCGCGGCATCGACCTGACCCTGCGCGCCGGCGAAGTCACCGGCATCGCGGGCCTGGAAGGCTCCGGGCGTACGTCCCTGGCGCGGGCCCTGTTCGGAGCGGCGCCCTTCACCGGCGGGACCATGACGGTCGGCGGCCAACCCCTGCGGCCCGGCAGTCCCCGCCAGGCCATCCGCGCCGGGATCGCCCTGGTCACCGAGGACCGCAAGGCCGAGGGCCTCGCCCTGCGCCAGTCCGTGCGCGACAACGCCCTGCTCGTTACCCGGGCCGTGCCCGCCCGCGGGGAGCCGCCCGCCGCCCGCGAGCTCACCGCCCTCCTGGAGCGGGTACGCCTCCAGGCGCGTGGCGAGGACCAGGAGGCCCGCTATCTCTCCGGCGGCAACCAGCAGAAGGTCGTCATCGCCAAGTGGCTCGCCGCCCGCCCCCGCGTCCTGCTCTTCGACGAGCCGACCCGGGGCGTCGACGTGGGCGCCAAGGCCGCCATCCACACCCTCGTCCGCGAACTGGCCCGCGAGGGCATCGCCGTCCTGATCGTCTCCTCCGAACTGCCCGAACTCATCGGCATGAGCGACCGCATCCTCGTCATGGCCGAAGGCCGCATCGCCGGAGAACTGCCGGCCGGAGCGGCCGAGGAGGACGTGATGCGGCTCGCCACGACCGCCCCCTCCGATGCACCGACCGCCCCCTCCGATGGGCAGACCGCACCCTCCGGTGACCCGAGCGCCCTGTCCGGAAAGGATTCCGTCGCGTGAGCGGTACCACCGTTGCCCCACCGCCCGCCTCACTGAAGACCCGCGCCCCCACCCGCAGCAGGCTCACCGACCCCGCCGTCGGCGTCTGGCTCGCGGCGGCGGCCGTCACCATGCTGGGCTGGATCGTGGTCGCCGCACGCGGCGGCGACTTCCTCACGCTCTCGAACGTCGTGGGCATCCTGCAGAACTGCGTTGCCCTGGGCCTGGTCGCCGTCGGCCAGACCGCCGTCATCCTCACCGGCTCCCTCGACCTGTCGGTGGCCTACCTCATCAGCCTCGGCACGCTCGTCGCCGCCACCACCATGGAGGACGGCAGCGTCCTCACCGCGGTCCTCGCCGTGCTCGCCCTGTCCGCGGCCGTCGGACTCGCCAACGGCCTCATCGTCACCGGGCTCAAGGTCAACGCGTTCATCGCGACGCTCGGCACCGCGTTCATCCTGCGCGGCTGGATCGAGGACAACTACACGGGCCCCGCGGGCAAGGTCCCCGCCTCCTTCCAGCACCTGGGCTACGACCGCATCGGCCCGATTCCCGTCTCGCTCTTCCTGCTCGCCGCCGTCGCCGCCGCGATGTGGCTGATCACCCGCCGCACCCGCTTCGGACACCACCTCTACGCGACCGGCGGCGACGAACACGCCGCCCGGCTCTCCGGCGTCCGCACCCGGCGCACGATCATCGCCGCCCACGTCCTGTGCTCGCTGTGCGTGGGCGCCGCCGCCCTCTTCCTGGCCTCACGGCTCGGCGCGGGCGCCCCCTGGGCCGGCACCGAGGCCCGCTACGACCTGGAGTCGATCGCCGCCGTCGTCCTCGGCGGCACCGTCCTGGCGGGCGGGCGCGGGGGAGTGGCGGGCACCCTCGGCGGGGTCCTCGTGCTCGCCGTGCTCGACTCCGTCTTCAACCAGCTCGGCGTCGACCCGTTCTTCAAGAACGTCGTCCGCGGCGTCGTCATCATCGCCGCCGTCGCGATCTACGCCCGGCGCGGCAGCAGGAGGTCCGTATGAGCAGCCGTCCGGCCCCCGCGGCTCCGACGGACAAGACGGCAACGGAGGCCCCGCACAAGCGGGTTGCCCGCTCGCTCGGCACCGGGGCGCCGGTCTACGTCCTTTTGGTCGTGCTGCTCGTCGCGCTGGCCGCCACCGACCCCGGCTTCTACGAACCCGACCGCTTCCTCGCCTTCGTCAAACGCGCCGCGCCGCTGGTGATCCTGGCCGCCGGGCAGTATCTGGTCATCGTCTGCGGCGAGTTCGACCTCTCGGTGGGGGCGATCGTCACCGCGGGCGTCGTCGCGGCAGCCGAGGTGTACGGCTCGTTCCCGGACGCGCCCTGGCCGCTCATCACGGCGGGACTGCTGCTCGCGGGGGCGGTCACCGGCCTGGTCAGCGGGCTGATCACCACACGCCTGAGAGTGCCCTCC
>NZ_JBNNJZ010000902.1:0-2270 GCF_050270335.1 Streptomyces sp. NPDC059900 | reverse complement strand
ATTAGCAACAGTCTCGTGGTGGACGCGGGGCACCGCGCTGCTGGCGGCCACCGCACTCCTCCTGACCTTCGGCACCGCGAACGGAGCCCGGGCGGGCGCGCTCTGCTCGCTCCTGGCGGCCGTCTTCGCCTTCGTCGCCTACGGCGATCAGGCCGCGGCCCGCCGCAGCCCGGCCGCACTCGCGGCGGGCCTGTGCCTCGCAGCCACAGCCCTCTTGTGTGTGCCCCTCATTCTTCGTACACGCCCGTGGCTTAACTTGGCGGGGCCGGCGGGCCAGGGCGGGTCGCTGCGACGGCGTTTGCGGCAGATCGCCCTGACCCTCCTGGGCGGCGCCTTGCTGGGCTCCCTCTGCGCGGCGGGCGCGGGTCTGGGCGCCTACGCACTGCGCCCCGAACGGCACTTCCCGGCCGCAACGTCCCAAACGGTGCCGGACAACCGGCGGGACGTGGGCAGTGCCGGACAGAACCGTGCCTGGCCCTCGAAGCTGGACCGGGTGGCCTGGAAAGGAACGGTCAACGGCCCCGTCGCCCTCAGCCAGTGCGGCCGCACCTATCACCGGCTGGCCCCCTACCAGGGCACCCTCGTGTCCCTCGAAGGCGACTCCGTCGTCGGCAGGCGGGGGGCGGATGGCAGGGTCCGCTGGCGCTACACACTGCGTGATGCCACGGTCCAACAGGTCGCCGTGGGCGCCGACTGTCATGTCCTTGTCCTGGCCGACGCGGCGCTCATCTCCCTTGACGCCTACGACGGTTCGGTCGCAGGGCGCGTCTGGCTGGACGACTCCTTCCTCTCGCCGGGTGGCACCAGCACATCACTGTCCTGGCGGTTCATCACTCCCGTCGACCACGGCGGCGCCCCGGCCCGGCTCGTGTCCCTGCCCGCGAGCGACACCGTCCACCTCAGCAACAGCCGGGGGGTCATCGCGGTGCGGCGGGCGGACGCCCGGATCCTGGCGCACGGCGACTCCCGCGGCAGCGACTGCCGATACCTGATCGACTACGGCGGGGCTGATGACCCCGGCACTCTCCTGGTCAGCGGGTGCGAGAGCCCGGCCATGCTGGTCCTCCTGCCCGACCTGCCGCGCCAGAACATCCTTGCCGCCGAAGAGCCCTACGACGTCCTCTTCGGCCCGGGTGAGCGCTCGGTGCCCGATCCGCCGGGCTGTCCGGACGGCTCCACGCTGAGCGCGCACACGCTCAATGCCCGGGGCTCGGATGTACTGCTTGGCGGGGTGAGCAAGTGCTGGGACGACGCGGGGCAGTCCGGGGGACTGCTGGCCTATGTTCCCGCCCAGCAGCACCAGGACGAACCCCGCCATGTCGCGCGCCTGGCCACCCGGCAACCGCTCGCCTTCCCGCCCGTTTCCACCTCCGGCGACGGTGTGCTGCTCTCGGCCAAGGATGGGCTGCTCCACGCGGATCGCCAGCGGCCGGGCCAGGGCACGAAAGTGCGCCTGGGCCCGGGACAAACCGCCGTGGCGGCAGCCGAGCAGTACGAGTCGCAGCACGCAACCCACCTCCCGCAACAGATACTCGCCCTCACGCGAACAGGCCGTCTGTACACCCTCATGGAGACCGCGGCCGGGGATGACGCGTCTGACGACGCGGGCGCTAGCTTCGCCATGAAGGCGGTTGGCTCCACGGACCTCGCTGCCGCTGCCTGCCCCAGCGGCGGCCGCCGTGATCTCCACCTCGACAGAACAACCGCTACTGCCCTTGTCACCTGCACCGAACGGGATGGCACGACCCGGGTGACCGCCCTGCGAGAGTAGCTTCGCGACCCGTGCGGCCAGCGTTGCGTGTGGGGGTGTTGCGATCACTGGCCTTCCAAGGGCGGTGTCGTCGGGGGCTGGTGCCTCGGCATCTGGCGGCTTCCCGGGAAGCGGGCTGGCACGCCAAAGCCGGGGAACGGCAAGGCGGCGGCGCTTCGGCGCTGAGCTTGCGGGGGCAGCCGAGGTATTCAGGACAAAGGGAGACCTTGCTCTGTACGGTTCCTTGCGGAAGGCGCCGGATTGGTGAGGACTCGCCCTGCTCTGCAGTTCGGCTTCGCACCGGCATCACCCCGACGCCACCCTCCCGGCGGCCGCACCGGTCATGTAGTTCCCTGCGCCCCGGGCGGCGCGAAAGACTCCCCGTGGTGTGTTCGGCATCAGGCGAGGCGGCGAGAGGTGTCAGCCCGCCTCGCCGGGGCGCCGCCTCGCAGGCCCGCCCGCCAGGAGCGATCGTTGCATCCCGTGGATCGGTCAGTGTGGCAGGACTTCCCAACCCGGC
>NZ_JBNNJZ010000901.1:0-2271 GCF_050270335.1 Streptomyces sp. NPDC059900 | reverse complement strand
CGCCTGGAGCGTGCCGGTCTCGCTGCCTTCCTGCGCCTGCGTGGTGAGGGTGTAGGTCGCCTTGACCGAGCCGGACGCGGCGGACCAGGTCGTCTTGGAGCCGGTGACGAAGCTGTAGGCGTACTTCTTGTACGCGGCGAGCGCGTCGGTGGAGGGCAGGACGGCGAGGGAGAAGTAGTCCTTGGCGCCCAGACCGGCGGTGATCGTGGAGCCGGAGACGTTCCAGTCGCTGCCGCTGGGGGCGAAGAGCGCGTAGTGGTGGCCGCCGACCGTGATGCCGAGGACGTTGCCCTGGTCCGCGAAGACGTTCGGCGCGCCGGCGGTGGTGATCTGGGCGTTGCCGCCCGAGCCCTTGGCGTAGACGTAGGGCAGGCCGTGGCCGATGGTGGTGCGCAGGGTGCGGGTGCCGTCCGACCAGTAGGGGGTGACGGTCCAGTCGGACCAGGCGTCGGCCTTGGTGTCCGCGGAGTTGAGACCGCTCAGGCCGAGGGTGAGATCGCGCTTGTGCGCGTACTCGTACTGGCGGCCCTCGCCGACGACTGCGGGATCGGTGGGGTAGCCGACCTCGAGGCCGCCGGAGACGGCCTGGTAGGTGAGCGGGTGTCCGTACATCGGGGTGGAGTACGGGTTGTCGCCGTAGCGCTGGAAGGCCAGCGAGGACCACCAGTCGTTGGTGGGGACCGGCTTGCCCTTGGCAGCGGCGGTGACCTTGGGGGTCACCGGGGTGCCGGTGTTGGTGGTGGGTCCGGAGGTTCCCGCGGGGCGGGTGTCGGAGTAACTGCCGGAGCCGACCGGCACGGTGGCTGCCGCCGCCGGGGTGGCGGCGGGTCCGAGGCCGATGGCGGCCAGGGCGGCGACCAGCACCAGGGCGGCGGCCGGTCTTCCGTGGGGGACGGGTCGTAAGCGGGGGTACGGCATGGACGGCACCTCAAACTCATGACGGGGAGGGCGTCTTGAGAGCGCTCTCAGATGTCGAGGAACGTAAAGCCAGCGCAAACCAGCGTCAATAGCTGGGGCAGTCGTGCGACGAAAGCCCGCCGCCGGGCCGTCGCGCCTTCGAGGGTTGAAAGGACCCCCGTTCGACCGGACACGCTTCAGGCGCTCGCTTGACGCACTTCCCTCCACCGTGGTGCTTCACCGGATCT
This sequence comes from Streptomyces sp. NPDC059900, assembly GCF_050270335.1. NCBI lineage: Bacteria > Bacillati > Actinomycetota > Actinomycetes > Kitasatosporales > Streptomycetaceae > Streptomyces > Streptomyces sp. NPDC059900. Next base: position 1,126 of record NZ_JBNNJZ010000901.1, on the reverse strand, counting down.
GATGAGCCGTCATCAACCTTTGAGATCAGACCAATCGGTGCCAAGGGGACGGCACCCCTGACGCCCCGACCGGCCGTCGCGCGACTCCCCCGGGCCGCGCCACCGCCTGCCTCAGCCGCCGCTGCGCAGCCTTCCCGAGATTGCCAGGGTCACGACGGCGCTCGGGCTCTCCTCGGCGCCGCGGTTGAAGGCCTCGTCGAAGGCCTCGTCCCCTATCGTCCTGCGGGCCGACTGCCAGCACTCTTCGCGCAGGTCACGCAGTTCGGGGGTGCCGCGCTGGGTGTGCCCCACCGAGCGCCAGTAAGTGTGGCCGCCGCCGGAGACCAGGGCTGCCGTTTCGCCGTCGCCGCGGGCGGCGGCCGCGGCGGCCAGGACGTCCAGACCCAGTGCGATGCCGAAGCTGTCGCCCAGCCGCCGCTTCCCTTCCAGCATGGCGCGGGCGTGTTCGGCTGCCCGCGAGGGCCTGCCCCCCGCCAGGGAGAGCAGCGCGAGCTGGTAGTCGGCGTACGCGCGGGTCCAGCACTCCCCGTGGGCGAGGCAGTCCGCGCGCAGGGCCGTCGCGTACTCCGTCGCCTTTTCGAGGTGTCCGAGACCGGTGAGCGCAAACACCTGTACGAGGTGGCAGCGCAGCATGGACGCGGAAGCGAAGGCCGGCCCCGGAGCCTGTCGCATGGCGTGCTCGACCACGGCCTGCGCCCTGCTCGCCTCGCCCTGGAGGAGATGCGTCAGTCCCAGCAGGTACGCGGCGGCCAGGGCCTCCTCGGTGTTCCCGGTGCTTGCTGCGTCCCGCGCGCAGCGCGACCCGATCTTTGCTGCTTCGTCGTGCTCGCCTTGCAGGACCTGTACCACGCCAAGCGCCCAGCGTGCCCGCCCGTGGTAGGCGCTGGATCCGGTGTGTACCAGCAGGGCCTGCTCCAAGTAGGTGCGGGCTTCGGGCAGATGGCCGCAGCAGCTCCAGAAGAAGCTGACCAGACCGGCCAGTTCGACCGCCCGCAGTGGTGCGTTCGCCAGCAGATGGTCGAGAGCCGCGCAGAGGTCGGTGTGTTCGAGGGCGATCTTCTGGTACCACTCGACCTGGTCGGGGCCTGCCCAGGCGGTGTCCGCGGCGCGGGCGAGGCCCAGGAAG
>NZ_JBNNJZ010000900.1:0-2275 GCF_050270335.1 Streptomyces sp. NPDC059900 | reverse complement strand
GGACCGTGTCTCGTCGCGGCCCCGCATGAAGGGAGGGGCCGTGCCGTCGGACGTTCAGCTTGTTTTTCATCTACGGGGCGGTTGTGGTGCCGAGCAATGACGCCGGCCTGGTGTCTGGTGGTCCCGCAGACGACGATGCATTCCATGACGATTGACGGCTCGTGGTTGCAGATCGAGAACTGGTTGTGCGAGTACGCATCGCCGGCGTACTCCTCATTGCCTCCTGCCACGGGCTCTGATGCGGTACGCGCGGCAGAACGCCAGTGCGGGCTCGCGTTCCCGGACGACCTGGTGGCGTCCCTGCGCCGCCATGACGGTTCGGGGGAGTTTCTGCTGCCCGGCAACTACCGCCTCTCCGGCGCAGCCCAGATCGCAGAAGACTACGTGTTGTGGACCGGGTCACAGCAGCGGGACGTTCCCGATGAACTGCGGTATTGGCGTTCGTCCTGGTTGCCTCTGGCCGTAGATGGCGCCGGGGGTTCCCTCTTCGTCGAGATGGCACCGGGTGACCGGCACGGTCGTATCGGTGCGCATGCCCACGGTGACGGCGGACGGTTCGACGACTGGCCCCAGTACACCTCGCTGCAAGCCCTGCTCAGCTGGGCCGCGCAGGCCCTGTCCGACGGCTCCGCCACGGATGTCCTGGACTACGTGCTCACCACAGACGAACAGGGGCTTCCGTACTGGGAGGACGCGGACGCAGAACAGGACGGCGTGTCAGTGGTCTGGGACATGGCAGCCCTGGAGAACCGCTACGGAGGGCCCTGAGCTTGTTCTCTGTCTACGGGCGGGATGGTACCGAGAGCGGCCAGTCGATATTGGGTTCCTGGGCAGTCCGGCGATCGGGAGACTCCCGCTCATGCCTACGACCGCACGTGATCTGGCGCTGGAGCGCTTTCGATGGGTCGGCGGGCACGCCGATGTGTGGGCGATCTTCCGGGACGCCAAGGCGCTGTCCGCAGTGGTCGCAGGTCTGGTGGAACCGTTCCGGGACGAGGAGGTCACCGCAGTCTGCGGTATCGAGTCGCGGGGATTCCTCTTGGGAGGTGCCGCAGCGGTCGAACTCGGCGTCGGATTCGTTCCTGTCCGGAAGGGTGAAGGCCTCTTCCCAGGCGACAAAGTGGTGCGCCAATCGGATCCCGATTACCGGCGCATTCGCCACACGCTGCGGCTCCAGCAGCCGCGCCGGGGCCGGCGGACCGGGTTCTCTTGGTCGATGACTGGATCGAGACCGGAAACCAGGCTGCGGCAGTCAGGAGCATGGCCGAGGAATGCGGGGCCGCCCGGTTGGGATGCAGCGTCATCGTCGATCAGCGCACCACGTTGCCAAAGAACGCACTCGGCACCATTCGGGGGCTGCTGGATGCGCGGAACTCCCGCCGACCGATATCTGAGTTCAGTGTCGCGCTTCCTTCGCCACCACGCAGGCAACGGCCTGATTCTGACTGGTGGCCTCGCTGACTCCGCTGGGCGACACCATGATAGTTCTGCGCAGCGGCGGCACGCGCGCGCCCACGTTCGGGATCCACTTCGCCACGGCCGTGGTAGTCCTGCTGTGCGCAGGACTCCTGTTCGCTCTGTGACATCCCCCCGGAACACCCCCTTGCCCCTCCCCCGCTGCCCGGCAGCCCGCAGGAGACACACACGTCACTGACAGGACCAGAGCCCAATCACGGCCAGCCTTTCCGAAAGGAGGCCGAGGTCATCGGGCACGCTCCCACCACCGTCCGGCTGCTGGCCGACAGCAGCGCGACCGACGGCACCCTGTCGACCCAGCACGTCACGCTCGCCCACGGGGCGCAGGGCGCCACGCCCCACCATCACGACCGGCCCGCAGAGCTCTTCTCCCTTTTGGACGGCACCGTCCAGCCCAGCGGCCGCTCCCGGCCGCTGTCCCGCCCGGAGAGCAGGACGTTCGCGCCGGCGTTGCCGCCATGCCCGCGCCGCAGGCCGGTGCACGTCCCGTCGGCGAAGTACCCGGCTTCGCACCGCCGTCTGTCGGCGATCCGCTGTCGACGGTGAGGGCCCGGTGGTAGCGCCCCGGCCGGGTGGCATGGCCACCAGCGGGCCGGCCGAGGCAAGCAGGAACGCCCGGCACCACGCCCAACTGCCAGCACCGTCACGGCTCCTGACAAAATAGCCTCCACGCCGCTCGGAGCGCTGTCGGGCTGATGACGTCCCTCGACACGGCGTACGTTCTAGTGTGGTCGCGGAGCGAAGGAGGGGGCGGCGCATGGCCAACGTCGTGGATCTGATCTGCTATCCCGTCAAGGGG
>NZ_JBNNJZ010000899.1:0-2277 GCF_050270335.1 Streptomyces sp. NPDC059900 | reverse complement strand
GCTGAGATCAAAGGACCCCGGGTCCCTCCACTGCAGCCTGCGCCCCGTGTAGGCGCGGTTGTCCCACAGGCACATCCAGGCCGGCGGGCAGTCATAGACACCCGCGGTTCCGATGGCCCCGCCGTTGGCCGCAGGCAGGTTCATCGCGGCGCGGTAGGCGGCGTCATCGTCGAAGCAACGGACATCGCCGACCGCCATCTGCGCGCACACCCGGGCGCCGTCCCAACCGTCGGACAGTTGGATGGTCCGGCCGTTGTAGGCAGCCCGGATACCGCTCTCCTTCCCCTCCTTCGCGGCCCCGGCCGCGGACGGCGCCACGGACATCAGGCCGAGTAAGGTCACTCCGGCCAACGCGAATCGTGCGGTCTTGTTCGTCATTCGGATCGTCCTCTCCCACATGGTCCACTCCCGATGACCACGTCGGCCGCAACGGCGGCGGTGGCGGGTGGCCCAGGCTGCGGCCGGCATCAACAGCGACGGCCTCGCTGATGGACCCTAGGGTCCCGGCGGGCTTGGGACTTTGTCATTCGTGCAGGGGAATGTGTCAGTAGTGCACAGCTCGAGCCGGCGCCGCATCAGGCGAAGGCCCGGCGTGTCCCGGCCGAAAGCGTTGCGAGCAGTCTGGGCACTTGTCACGCTGGTCCGATCAACTGGACCAGCCAAGGGGGGACTTGTGCGGGAAGGGGCCGAGGGAGCGTCAGGCCGACTTCATGACCGGCGCGGACGAAGGCCGGCCTCATGAGCCCGGTTCTGGACACCGCGTTCATACCGCCGCAGGACCGGGAAGAGGTGGTCCGGCACGCGGTATGGGAATCCGTGGTGGCAGTCGACATCGACCACGGGCCACCGGCTGATGACATGTCAGTTCGCATCGGGCTCGCCAACGTGGGGCCACTGCGGATCTGTTCCGCGCGGGCGACCGCGGTCACGATCCGACGGACGGAGCGGCTGGCCCGGCAGGACGAGGAGCCGGCCGTCTTCCTCGGACTCCAGATGACGGGCACCAGCCTGGTGGCACAGAACGGCCGCCAGTGCGTACTGAAAACGGGCGAGTTCGCCCTCTACGAATCGATCTCTCCCTACACCCTGCTCTTCGACGAGGGCGTCGACCACCACTTCCTGCGTTTCCCCCGCTCCGCACTCGCGCTCCCCGACCGGCTGCTGCGAGAGAGCACCACGATCGCCCTGGGTTCCGGAAATCCGGTTGCCAGCCTCGCCTTCACCTACTTCTCCCAACTGGCCGGCAACGACCGCTTGCACCAAGGCGTCCACGCCGACGCCATCGCGCAACCGAGCATCGAACTCCTGCGTGCCGTCCTGACGTCGCAGCAAGGCAACTCCAGCCTGGCCAAGGCGCCGCTGGAGGCGACACTGAGCCTGCGGGTCACTCAGTACATCCGCCGGCATCTGGCTGATCCCGACCTGTCGGCGGCACGGATCGCCGCCGCGCACGACATCTCCGTACGCCACCTCTACGCCGTGCTGTCCCGGACGGGGATCAGCCTCGGGGACTTCATCCGCACACGCCGCCTGGCCGAGTGCAAACGAGAGCTGGCCGGTCCGAACGGCCGGCTGCGGACCATCGCAGCGACCGGCAGACGCTGGGGCTTCACCGACGCGACCCACTTCAGCAAAGTATTCAAGCGAGCATACGGAACCACCCCACGGAACTGGCGCGACCAAAACCACGACCGCTCCCCCGCATGACGGCCCGCACGCAGTACCGCTTTACGTCTGACTGCCTGCACCACACGAGGAAGGATCATCCGTGAGCCGGGCCCTCTCTTGCCGGCCTCTCCCGGCTCTTGATGTCGTCCGTCACCCCCGGGGTGGGATCTGTTGCCGAGCGGGCCGGTGTTGCCTGGCCGTACGCCGATTCGCGCTGCCCCGATGGGCAGGTGAGTGGCGGCGGCGCAGCCGTAGGAGCCCACCCGGACCATTACGCATGGTCGAAGGGGGCGGGGGTGTGGCCTTCCCAGATCTGGCGGGATGCCTGTTCGGGGTAGGGCAGGGTCTTGGACTCGGTGTCCAGGACGCGGGTGAGGTGTCCGCCGGGCCGGTGGGCGGGCCAGCCCGGGTCGCCGGTGGTGACGAAGCGGACCCATGCCTCCCGGAGTTCGCGGGAGAGCGCGAGGGCTTCGGCGGGAGGCTCCTGGCCGATGAGTTGGGTGGCGACGGGGCTGTCCAGCGTGCCGAACGCCAGGGGCACGTCGAGGCTGTGGCAGGCGCCCAGGATGCCGCCGAGGGCCGGGGCGGTCCAGCACAGTTCGAACAGGT